>JAAZCT010000278.1 GCA_012513165.1 Actinomycetales bacterium | reverse complement strand
GTCGGGTTTGCTTATCGCGATACTCGACATCGACGAGGTCATCCAATTGATTCGCGGATCAGATGATCGAGGCGAAGCACGTCAGCGGCTCATCTCGGTATTTGATCTTTCTCAAGCTCAGGCCGACTACATCCTCGATCTGCAGTTGGGGCGCCTGACAAAGTTCTCTCGCATCGAACTCGAACAGGAAGCCGAGGAACTTCAAAAGACCATTGAGGCACTCACTGCGCTCCTGAATGATCCAGCTGCGCTTCGCGCGTTGGTCGGTGACGAACTCGGTGCAGCTGCTGCCCAGTTCGGAACACCTCGTCGAACCGTGCTTCTAGAATCCTCCGGCGCCTCGACCGCTTCGGCACCGATGTCGCTTGAGGTTGCCGATGATCCGTGCTGGGTGCTCCTGTCCACCACCGGCCTGATTGCGAGGTCCGCTGATCAAAGCCGGTTTGCTGACGTGACCACGCGTGGCCTTCACGACACGATCGCAAGCGTGGTTCCGGCCACGGTGCGGGGCGACATCGGAGTGATCGATACGACGGGAATGGTTCATCGCCTCTCGGTAATTGACTTGCCGGCTTTACCTCCGACCGCGGATTCACCGCGTTTGGGCGGCGGACTTGCCGTGAGGGACTTCTTGCCGGAAACGGCATCCCCACTAGCGTTGATGACTCTCGACGAGTCAGCCGAGACTGTTGCTTTGGGCACTCGACAGGGCACAGTCAAACGAGTCCGGCCGGAAGCCGTCAACAAAGATTCGTGGCACATCATCCGCCTTGCAGATGACGATGCCGTCATAGGCGCAATTCAGCTTTCATCGGGCGACGATGAGCTCGTTTTTGTTACGAGCGACGCGCAACTGCTTCGGTTCTCAGCTGATTTGGTGCGGCCGCAAGGCCGAGAAGGTCAGGGTATCGCCGGCATCAAGCTCGCAGCAGGTGCTCACGTCTTGAGTTTCGGGTCGAGCCGAAATGTGGACGAAGCCTACGTTGCGACCATCGCTGGTACATCTGAAGCGCTCACGTTTGACGTTGGAGGGTCCGCCAAGGTCACTCCGCTCTCTGCCTATCCAGCAAAGGGCCGCGCCACGGGCGGAGTGCGATGCCAGCGATTCCTCGCAGGGGAAGACCACTTGATTGGCGCCTGGGTCGGTGATGGACTCCCTCTGGGAGCCACCGATGCGGGCAGCCCCATCGACATGCCAGCACCCGTAACAAAGCGTGACGCTTCGGGGGTACCGACAACAACTGTGATCCACGGCATATCGAGCGCTCGAGTTCCCAACGTTTTGGAGCAATCAGTGCCAGAATGATCGACATGCGCCGATCACTGTCTCTTCTGTTCGTATTTTCGCTCGTCGCGGGTCTCACACTTGGAGCCTGCAGCGAGGCCAAGCCAAAGGAAAAGGCGAGGACAGCTGAACAGATCATTCAAGACATCGGCGACGAGTTCGCAACGGCGAATGATCTTGAGTTCGATTTAAACACCGAGAAACTCCCGGGCGATGTGAACGGAATTAAAAACGCCGTTGGCGCCGGAAACCGCTCGCCTGCTTTCATCGGCACGGTTGACCTGATCACCGGTGGCGTGGCGGTCGGCGCCGAAATCATCGCCGCCGACGGTCAAGGTTGGGCAAAGACCGGCCTCTCCCCCGACATGCTGCTGATCGACCCTGCGGCCCTCGATGCCCCAGAACCTGCCCTGTTGGTAGGCACCGGCGACAACGGCTTGGTTGCGATATTTAGTTCCGCCACAGGCCTTAGTGCAAAGGGCAAATCGCGCGAGGGAAATCTCGTTCTTGAAACCATTACTGGCACTGTGCCCGGTGAACTCATGGCGGGACTGCTTCCGACGGCCTCAGCGAAATCAAGTTTTTCGGTTGAGTTTCGAGTCACCGAGAAAGGTGCATTTCACGATCTATACATGACCGGCGAGTTCTACCAAGGTCATAAGACTACCTACCGATTGAAGATGTCCATCCCGACAGAGCCTGTGGTTGTAATTCAGCCAACGGAACAGTAGTGACTACCGCGCAGCGATCAGTCATTGGGCTTTTGACTGTAGGTGCAATCGCAATAGGTTTTGCTGCAGCAGACACCTACGTGGTGGTTTTGGCCCTGCCTGAAATGATGACCGCCGCCGGGCTCAAGATCGATGACCTTCAAAGAGCGGCCCCCATCGTCTCGGGCTTCCTACTCGGATACATCGCCATTCTGCCGCTGATCGGAAAAATTTCGGACCTTCGTGGTCGGGTACCAGTCCTGCTCGCCTGCCTCGTAATTTTCTCTTTTGGATCGCTCATCACAGCAGCAGGTCATGACCTCCATACGATCGTCGCAGGCAGGTTCATTCAGGGTGTGGGCGGCGGCGGCCTCATACCGCCAATATTGGCGCTTATCGCAGATTCTTGGCCGCCAG
>JAAZCT010000277.1 GCA_012513165.1 Actinomycetales bacterium | reverse complement strand
TCCCTTGCTTGCTGGCTGCTGCGGTGGGGCGTTTATGCGCCGGCGCACCACTCGGGAACTCGACTGGAACATGCTGCTCAAGGATGCAGTCATCACGGGAGTCTCGGCCGGACTGGCTGCGAGCGTCCTCATCGCGACGAGTGCTGGAGGTGTCGGCCCAGGCCAATTGAATTCAGCGGGGCCAACCCTATGGCTGGTCGTGGTCGTCTCGGTCGCCGTGTTTACCTTGGGCGCTGTGCTCGGAGCCAGTGCTTCCCACTATCGTTTAACCCGTGTCCGTACTTAAAAAAGAGCCAACGCGCATCGTCGTCTTGGTGTCTGGTTCCGGCACAAATCTCCAAGCGCTGATTGATGCGAGCCACAACCCAGAGTTCGGCGTCTCAATCGTCGCAGTGGGCGCGGATAGCGGAGACATTGAGGGATTGCGCCGCGCAGAACGTCACGATATTCCGACTTTTGTGCTGCCGCTCAAAGATTTCTCGGACCGGGCTGCGTGGGACGTGGCACTTACCGCAGCCGTGACCGAGTTCGAACCCGAAATCGTGGTGTTGGCAGGGTTCATGAAACTTGCGGGCCCGGCGTTCCTGGCGCAGTTCGGCGGCCGAACCCTAAACACGCACCCGGCCCTTTCGCCATCGTTCCCAGGCATGCACGGCCCGCGCGATGCCTTGGAGTATGGCGTCAAGATCACCGGCGCCACGCTGTTCGTGGTGGATGCTGGCGTCGATACCGGCCCGATCGTGGCCCAAGTTTCCGTACCAGTTCTTGACAGCGACGACGTCGAGACGCTGCACGAGCGCATCAAAGCCGGCGAGCGCGAGATGCTCGTCGAATGGGTAGGAAAACTTGCCCGCAACTCTTTTCACATTGACGGACGCCGAGTCGTTCTCGGTCGTCCACTAGGTAACCCATCAAAGGAACTCGCATGACTGTTCGTCCCATCAAACGCGCCCTCGTCTCGGTCTACGACAAGACCGGCCTGACCGAACTGGCTCAAGACCTGCACGCGGCCGGCGTCTCGATCGTTTCCACCGGTTCCACGGCTGGCGTGATTGAGTCCGCAGGTGTTCCAGTGACGCGCGTCGAAGAAGTCACGGGCTTCCCCGAGTGCCTAGACGGCCGGGTCAAGACGCTGCACCCGCGCGTTCACGCAGGCATCCTTGCGGACTCGCGACTCGAATCGCATGTGGCCCAGTTGGCTGAGCTTGACGTCGAACCGTTCGATCTGGTCATCGTGAACCTGTATCCGTTCACCGAGACGGTCGCTTCAGGCGCCACCCCAGACGAATGCGTCGAACAGATCGACATCGGCGGACCCTCGATGGTGCGCGCGGCTGCGAAGAACCACCCGAGTGTTGCCGTGGTTGTGTCGCCGGGTTCGTATGGCGCAGTGCGCGACGCGCTGGGTGCTGGCGGTTTCACGCTGGAACAGCGCAAGGGTCTTGCTGCAACGGCGTTCGCACACACGGCTGCCTACGACGTAGCTGTTGCCTCGTGGTTCGCTGGCACCTATGTTCCGTCCGAAGACGGCTGGCCCGAGTTCGCTGGCCAGGCACTCACCAAGAGCGCCGTGTTGCGCTACGGCGAGAACCCACACCAGAAGGCAGCCCTCTACACCGACGGCACCGCTGGCTTGGCTTCGGCTGAACAGTTCCACGGCAAGGAAATGTCTTATAACAACTACGTCGACACCGAAGCGGCACGTCGCGCGGCCTATGACTTCACGGATCCCGCTGTCGCGATCATCAAGCACGCCAACCCGTGCGGTGTGGCGGTAGGTGCCGACATCGCTCAAGCGCACGCCCGTGCGCACGAGTGCGATCCGGTTTCCGCATTCGGTGGCGTGATCGCTGCTAACCGCCCGGTATCGGTCGCGATGGCCGAGCAGGTCGCTGAAGTGTTCACCGAAGTGATCGTCGCTCCCGACTACGAACCGGGTGCGATCGAGGTGCTCCAAGGCAAAAAGAACATCCGTATCCTCAAGGCCGCTGGCGTCGAAGGCGAAGCCACCGAACTGCGCGAGATCAGCGGCGGGGCACTGGTTCAGGTCGTTGACCGCCTGGATGCTGAGGGCGACGACTCCGGCACCTGGACGCTCGCGGCAGGAGACGCGGCTGATGCGCAGACCCTCGCCGATCTCGAGTTCGCCTGGCGTGCGGTGCGTTCGGCTAAGTCCAACGCGATCTTGCTAGCCAAGAACGGCGCCTCGGTCGGCGTCGGAATGGGCCAAGTGAACCGGGTCGACTCGTGCCGTCTCGCCGTGGAGCGCGCTGGCGAAGAACGGGCTCGTGGTTCGGTTGCTGCTTCGGATGCGTTCTTCCCGTTCTCCGACGGACCGCAGATCCTATTGGATGCTGGCGTGAAAGCCATCGTTCAGCCCGGCGGTTCGGTTCGTGACGATGAAACTATCGCGGCGGCTCAAGCAGCTGGCGTCACGATGTACTTCACAAATACCCGCCACTTCTTCCACTGAGCCGGCACGCTGCGCCTTGATGCATTGCAGGGGGCGCAGCGCGCTTGGCCCGGTTCGTGGGAAACTCTTAGGGTGACTGCACAGAAACTGAACGGAACGGCCGTAGCCGCCACCATCAAGTCAGAACTCCGTGAGCGAGTAACGGCGCTTCGTGAACGAGGCATCGTTCCGGGTCTCGGCACGATCCTGGTGGGTGACGATCCGGGCAGCCACTGGTACGTCAACGCGAAACACAAAGACTGCGCCGAAGTTGGCATCGAGTCGATTCGTATCGATCTGCCTGCCACGGCCACTCAGGCTGAAGTTGAGGCCGCTGTCGATCAGTTGAACGCTGACCCCAACTGCACGCTCTATATCGTCCAGTTGCCCTTGCCGAAGGGCATCGACGAGAACGCCGTAATTGGCCGCATCGATCCGGCGAAGGATGCTGACGGTCTGCATCCAACCAACCTCGGCTGGCTAGTGCTCGGCAAGGATGCGCCGCTTCCGTGTACGCCGCGCGGCATTATCGAACTCTTGCGTCGCCATGATGTTGAGATCGCCGGCAAGCATGCGGTGGTGGTTGGCCGCGGGATTACGGTGGGCCGACCGATGGGCTTGCTGTTGACTCGCCGCAGTGAGAACGCGACGGTCACGCTCTGCCATACGGGCACGCAGGATCTTGCTGCTGAAGTGAAGCGCGCCGACATTGTGATCGCCGCTGCTGGTGTTCCGGGCATCATTACGGCCGACATGGTCAAGCCGGGTGCTGCCTTGTTGGATGTGGGTGTGAGCCGGGATGCTGAGGGCAAGATCCAGGGCGATCTCGATCCGAGCGTCTGGGATGTTGCCGACTGGGTGGCACCGAATCCTGGCGGTGTGGGTCCGATGACTCGTGCAATGTTGCTAAGCAACGTGGTGGATTTTTCCGAGGCACGCTAGTGAAACTTCCACGCAGTTACGGTTCGCGGGTGTATCTCGCGCACGTGATCTTGGTGGGTCTGGGCCTTGTGTTCTTGTTGATCGGCTGGTGGCGCACCGGGGTGCTGCTCATTGGCGTGACTTTTGTGCTTGCGACGGTGGCTCGGTTTTTTGTGCCTGAGGACCACGTGGGCATGTTGGCGGTCCGGGGGCGCGTGTTCGACATGATCTGGATGGGCACTCTCGGCACGGCGCTCACGGCGCTGGCGTTCATCGTCCCCAGCACTTGGCCGTAGTCGCTTGGCAATCTCGTGGCCTAACGATCCCGTCGATTCTAGCTAGCATGGGCCATTTGTTGGGGCGTTGCTCGGTTTGGGCCGGGTTTTGGCCCTTGTATGTGGCATGGTGTGTGCATTCGTGGATCTTTGACGGGGGTCGTCGTGTTTGCAGCTGTGGTTGCCGGTTTGCGCCGAGATGTTGTGCGGATGGTGGTCATCTTGTCGTCTTCTGCGCTGTTAGTGGCTTTGGTGCCGGGGCCGGCGGTGGCGAACCCGAGTGGTGTGGCTGTGTCGAAGAAGTCGGCTAGGGCTGTGCCGGTGGTGTTGGCTCCGGATGTGGTGTCTGCTCAGGTGGCGGCTCGGGCGCAGGGGGTGCGGGTTGAGGTTGAGGATTTGCGTGATGAGTTTTCGTCGACGTGGGTGAATCCTGATGGGTCGTTGACGACCGATGCGCATGGTGGTCAGATTCGTTTTCGGGATGTGGCTGGCGAGTGGGCCGATGTGGATTTGACGGCGAAGGCCTCGAGTGATGGGTCTGTGGGGGTGGTGTCGCATCCTTTGGGTTTGTCGTTGGCTGGTAAGTCGCGGGGTGCGGTGGTTCGGGATGTGGCTTTTGACCCGAAGTCGCGTGCGGGGAAGAAGGAAGGCAAGGGCGTTTCGGCGAAGTCGTCTCGGTTGAAGGTGAAGGATGGTCGTCGGTCGAATGCGGTGACGGATCTTGTTGCGGTGAGTCCGGGTCCTGATAGTGCGGTGGTGGTGTCTTGGCCGGGGTTGTTGCCGGTTCCGTCGGTGAACGGGTCGATGACGCGTTTTGAGGGGGCGGCTGTTGGTACCGATGTTGTGGTGTCGAATTTGCGGTCGGGGTTTCGTTTTGATGTGCAGGTGACTGATGAGCGGGGGCGTGCTTCGGCTTTGGGTGTTCCGTTGCCGTCTGTTACTGATGATCAAGGTGGTGAGGATGAGTCTGGGGGTGTCGCGCGTGCCGGTATGAAGGATCCGGTGTGGGAGTTTGGTTTGGCGACTGCGGGGTTGAGTCCGAAGGCCGCGAAAGATGGCAGTATTGAGTTTCTTGATGCTGATGGGAAAGTTGTGTCGGTGTTGACTGCGCCTGCGGCGTGGGATGGTGAGGTTGATCCGCGGTCGTTGGAGCCGGTCAATAGGGTGCCGGTAGAGATGTCGCTGGTGGGTGAGGGCGCTGATTTGCGGGTGCGGTTGAGTGTGGATCGTGGCTGGTTTGCTGCGAAGGATCGGGTGTTCCCGATCACCATCGATCCGACGTATGCTTCGGCCAGTGTGAACGCTATTCGGGACACTGAGGTGTCGAAAAAGTATCCGGGTACGAGTTACTTTTCGAGTTCTGATTTGCGTGTGGGTACGTATAACGGCGGCGCGGATAAGTTGCGGGTGTTCATGAATTTCGGGCTCGCAAATTTTAAGAACAAGCAGATTCAGACGGCGAAATTGTCAGTGTATGAATACCATGCGTGGTCGTGTACGGCTAAGCCTTTGCGGGTGTATTCGGCTGGGTTGTTGGATGCGAACACGACGTGGAGTAACCAGCCTTCGGTAATCAGCCTATTGAAAACAGTCACGGTGGCGAAGGGGTATTCCTCGTCATGTAAGGACGGGCGAGTGACGGCCGATATTACGAGCCATGTCAAGGCCTGGTCTACCGGTTCAGCGACCTACGGTGGGATCGCTTTGTTGGCGGGTGATGAGAGCGATAATTTTGGGTGGAAACGGTTCCGATCATCTGAAACCAGTGACGATCCGTATATTTCCTTTACGTACAATCAGCCACCGAATAAACCGAATGCGCCGACTGTCAAGGACGGTTATTCCTATGCGCCTCCGGGTGGGAGCACCGCAGTATATGTGGCTGATACGACGCCAGAACTACGGTCGCTCAGTTCGGATCCAGATCAAAACAAATACAAACTAACGTTTGAAGTTCATTCATCAAAAACGGTAACAAGCGGTACGAAACTTGGCGAGTGCACGAGTGCTTTGACGGTGTCTGCGACTGCTGCTGGATGTAGTTTGGGTACCGCGTTGACGAACAACTCTGAAGTGTTTGTGCGTGCGTCCGCGACTGATGAATTGGGTTTGTCGAACGCGTCGTGGTCTGAATGGAGCACGCTTCGTATTGGGGCTACCGTGCCAGATGCGCCGGTGATTTCGTGTCCGGCGCCTTACCAGCATGGTGAATGGTTTGAAACTATTCCTGAACTTCCGGTGACCTGTACGGTGACGGCGGTGGGAACAAGTTTTTCTGCTCCGAGCATGATTCGGGTGGAAAACTCAGGGGTGCTGGTGGGTGTGTATCCCATTACTCCGTCTTCGAGCGCGAGTGTTGCCAAAGCAACGTTTACGATCCCTAATAAGGCTGGAACCCACAATCTGGTTGCGCTGGCCTCAACTCCGGCACTGAAGGCGGCCTCGTCTGAGCGCTATGAGCTTGTTTGGGGAGCCCCTGCTTTGG
>JAAZCT010000276.1 GCA_012513165.1 Actinomycetales bacterium | reverse complement strand
GACCAGTGCACCGCTGTTGTCTCAGCGGGGGCATCGGTCGTGGCTTGGGTGATGGATTCCGGCTTCGCCGCCTTACGGGCTTTTGAAGTCATGCTCGACAAGTCCACGTTCTGTTGATTTCTCAGCAATTTCGCTGATGGTCTTGACCTAGTCTAGTGGGACAGTCATCTACGGACGCATATTTGCCCCAAAACACGTACCGGGGGACCTTTCAGCGTCGGCGGCGAATCAGCCAGCGCGCACCCAAGCCGAGTGCCACGAGCGGCACCAGCCAGGGGAGCAGGAACCCGAACCCGGCGACGCCAGCGTTGACTACGCCAACTAGGGCGTTCCAGCCAGAGATCAGTCCGCCCTTGAACCCGCCGGGGTTCACCGTGCCGGCGGCCGAAGTCTGAGTGAGGGTCACGTTGATCGTCGCCATCTCAGTTTGATCTCCGAGTCCCTTGCGTTGGGCCAGCAAGCCTTCGAGTTCGGCTTGGCGTTGAGCGAGTCGTGATTCGGCTTCCAATAGGTCGCTCGTGTTCTGGGCTTCCTTCATGATCGTTTGCAGACGGCCCGTGGACACTCGCAGCGCTTCGATTCGTGCGTCGAGGTCTTTCACTTGCTGCGTCACTTGGACGCGATCGATCGACGTGCTGGTGATCTTCCCGAGGGACTCGATGGATTCGGTGAGTGAGTCGACTTTGTCTCGAGGAACCCGCACAGTCAGGTGAACCGTGTCTCCAGAATCGGAATATTGCGACTCGCTATCGATATGTCCACCGAGGGCTCGGATCGTCTCGCGCAGTTCTTTCGCAGCTCGGTTGGGGCTCTTGACGGCCACATCAACCGAACCGGTCACGATCACATAGTCGGGGTCGGCAACGCTCGGTTCCACGCTGAGCGTTTTGCCGGACGAGTCCGTCATGACCTCAGCGCCGAGCTCACTGTCAAGACCTTTTGATATGAATGCCTCGTCGCTAACGCGGGCATCGGATCCGGTCTGGCTCGCGCCGCCCACCACGTATCCGACTCCGACCAAGCTGACCGCCGAGACGATTGCGGCAGCACCAACCGCGGACGCGAAACGGGCGGTGCGCACGCGTGGCTTGTTGACGCGGTTCATCACGTTCGAGCGCATCACGTCGATGCGTTCCTCACTGAGTGGGTCGTGTTCGTTGTTCATGATTCCTCCGTCGCCTCGGCCAAGTCGCCACGCAGACGTTGCTTGAGTCGGCTTAGTCGATTGCGCACAGTTCCGTGACTGACGCCAAGGTTTTGTGCTGCTTGGTCATAGCTCAGATCGCCGTCGATACACGAGCTAA
Organism: Actinomycetales bacterium; assembly: GCA_012513165.1. Taxonomy (GTDB): domain Bacteria; phylum Actinomycetota; class Actinomycetes; order Propionibacteriales; family Nocardioidaceae; genus Aeromicrobium. The sequence goes on along the minus strand of JAAZCT010000276.1, from coordinate 3,673 downwards.
AAAGTGCTCGGTCGAGTTCACTCAAGCCACTGACGGACTCAGCGATTCGTTCGGAGACGAAAGCGGCTTCAGCGGCGCTCGCGGGTTCGGCCGAGGAATCGGCTGCGAGATCCTCCACGAGACTCAATGCCGCGCCGCGCCGAGATTTGCGGTGCGCGTTCAGCGCGAGATTGCGGGCCGTGACCATCAGCCACGGCAGAACCGACTCGTCGACCAAGCGCACCTGTTCGCGCTTGTGCCAGAGGGTATAGAAGGTGTCTTGCACGATGTCTTGAGCTTGATCGCGATCGTGCACCACGCTGAACGCTTGATAAAAGACCGACCGCACATGGCGATCGAACAGCGTGGCAAAGGCTGCTTGGTTGCCTCTGCTCGCTGCCGTCAGCAGGCTGGTGTCGTCTCGAGCCTCACCGGGTTCTGGAGTAACCATGGTGAATCCATGTTGGGCTATCACACCTATTCATGTCACGAGTTGACGAATCGTCTCAAAGAATTTTTGCTGGGTTCAGATCCACGAGTTGAACCACATGCGGGCCTGCCATGCGTCGTATGGCAACAAGCCGTCCGTCCACAACGGCCACAACCACCACGACATCACGGAGACTGCGGCCATGAATGCCGCGAGGACCCACCAGAACCAACGAGGGCGTGCGAACCGTTGGTATAGCGCGTTCAGCAACAGCACCAATCCAAGCATCAGGAACGGCAGTATCGCCACCGAATAGAACGTGAAGATCGGGCGCGACCCGACGAAGAACCACGGAATCCATGTAGCGGCGACTCCCACCACAGGCACACTCCACACCCAACTGCGGGTTGTGATCCACGCGACAACGGCTGCCGCGAGCGCGACCGTGCTGGTCCACCAGACCAGCGGGTTGCCCAAGATGAGCACTTCGCTGATGCACGAGGAGTCGCTCGGGGCGCCGCACTTGCTGGCAGCAACATCGGTGACGGTGTGGACGCTGGTGGGCCGGATTTGCAAGAGCCAGCCGGCAGGGTTCGACTGGTAGGGGTGATCGACGCCGGCCATGTAATCGCCGGTGTGGAAGCCGAACGTCATCACGTGAAAGTGCCATAGTGAGCGCAGCGGATCGGTGAGACTGTTCCACCACGTGCCGTCGGTGCGGTTGATGTAGTCGCCCCAAGGTGGAACGTCTCCGTAGCCGTGGCCGAATCGGGTCTCGAACACTTCGTGGTGGGCTAGCCAACTCGACCAGGTCGCCAGATAGACGAAGAAGCCGAGCACCACGAGCCAGCCGAAGGCGGGCAGACCGATACGCATGATCTGAATCGCACCGGCTTGCCAGTTCGCGGGCCGAGCACGGACTGCGAACTCCCACAGCACTAGCGTGATGCCGAAGGCCGCGATCACCCACAGCGCGCTCCATTTGGTGCTAACGGCGAGACCTGCGCACACGCCGGCAGCGGCCTGCCAGCCGCGAAACCAGCCGACGGGCAATCCCTGATCTAGTCGAGACTTCAGCCAGTCGCGATCGGCAGCGAGACAAGCGACCATACACAGCAGCCACAGCGCCAAGAAAATATCAAGCAGAGCGAGCCGGCTCATCACGAAGTGCACGCCATCGATCGTCAACAAGAGCCCTGCGAGACACGCGAACGCAATCGAACCGGTGAGGCGCAGCGTGAGCCGCGCCAACACCAACACCATCAGACTGCCTGCCACGACCGCGGCGAAGCGCCAACCGAACGGAGTCATCCCGAACAGGTCAATTCCGCCCGCGATCAGCCATTTGCCTCCGTCGGGGTGAACCACCCACGTTGGCTCGTTCGTGAAAATCCCTGTGGTTTCACCGGCGAGGATGCGCTCGTTGGCCCCCTCCGCAGCGTCGCGCGCGTACCCGAACAGCAGCAAAGACCACGAGTCTTTGGCGTAATAGGTTTCATCGAACGCCAGGACTTTCGGGGTGCCCAGATGCCACAACCGCAGACACAAAGCCAATAGCGCAATCGCTAACGGCGCGAGCCAACCGAGGAGCCGGCTGTGCGTTCGAATGGGGATGTCCACGGCCACAACATTAGAGGCCCAGTCGGCGGTCGGCCATCGAGTTGGGCGCATGGGCGCGTTTCGTGACGCGTGCGTGGGAGGATTTACGCGTGTTGATTCTCGCTGGAACCCCGATCGGAAACATTGGCGACGCTTCGCCTCGACTAGTGGCCGCGTTAGCCGAAGCCGACGTGATCGCCGCGGAAGACACGCGTCGTCTGCGTCGTCTTGCGAGCGATCTGAACGTCGAGATCACGGCAAAGGTGGTGTCCCATTTCGAAGGCAACGAACGCGAACGCGTCTCAGAGTTGATCGAGTACTTGCGTGCTGATCAGACCGTGCTGGTGATCACGGACGCAGGAATGCCTAGCGTCTCGGACCCGGGCTACCGGATCACGGCCGCCGCGATCGAGGCTGATCTTGAGGTGAAAGTGTTGCCCGGTCCGAGCGCCGTGTTGACGGCCCTCGCGTTGTCGGGGCTGCCCGTCGACCGGTTCTGTTTCGAAGGGTTCGCGCCTCGCAAACAAGGGGAGCGCGAGCGGGTGTTCGCCAGCCTCGCACGGGAACCTCGCACGATGGTGTTTTTCGAGTCCCCGCATCGCACCGAAGCAACCTTGCGAGCGATGGGCAAAGCGTTTGGTTTCGACCGGCCCGCCGCGGTCTGCCGCGAGTTGACGAAAACCTACGAAGAAGCCGCCCGCGGAACCCTGCTCGAACTGCTCGAATGGGCTGAAGCGAAAGAACAGATCAAAGGTGAGATCACGATTGTGATCTCGGGCGCGACTGCAGCGGCCGTGGAGTATTCCGAAGTCGAGTTGGCGGCGTTGGTGGCTGCCAAGATCGAGTCGGGCCTGAGCAAGCGCGACGCGATCGACGCTGTCAGCGTCGAGACGGGCTCTGCGCGCAAGCAGGTCTACGCTGCCGCCCATGTGGCGAGTTCGCCTCGACACTAGAATCGAGAGCGTGTCAGATTCGACCTTTTACCTCACCACGCCGATCTATTACGTCAACGATGCTCCGCACATCGGGCACGGCTACACGACGGCCATCTGCGACATCATCACGCGATGGCACCGTCAGCGTGGCGAATCGGTCTGGTTCCTGACTGGCGTCGACGAGCACGGCCAGAAGGTTTTGCGCAAAGCCGAAGCCAATAACGTCACCCCGCAGGCTTGGACGGACCGTCTCGTCGCCGACGAGTGGTTGCCCATGCTGCGCACGATTGACGCAGTGAACGACGACTTCATCCGCACCACTGAGCCGCGCCACAAGGCGGGCGCTCAAGCGTTCTGGCAGGAATTGAACCAACGCGATGCGGTCTATCAAGGGTCGTTCAGCGGTTGGTACAGCGTCTCGTCTGAAGAGTTCGTGGCCGATGAGTATGTGAAGGACGGCGAAGGTGACGACGCTGGCCACAAGATTTCCTCACTCGACGGCAGCCGCGTTGAACACCTCACGGAAGAGAATTACTTCTTTCCGCTGAGTCGGTACGCCGATCAGTTGCTCGCGCTCTATGAAGAGCATCCTGACTTCATCCAGCCAGAATCGGCTCGCAACGAAGTGATGGCGTTCGTCAAGAGCGGTTTGAAGGATCTGTCGATTTCGCGTTCCACGTTCGACTGGGGCATTCCTGTCCCGTGGGACGAATCGCATGTGATGTACGTG
>JAAZCT010000275.1 GCA_012513165.1 Actinomycetales bacterium | reverse complement strand
GATCGGGTTGAACGTGTGCGACCCAGAGGCGAACTCCGGGACATTCGTTTTCGCCACGATCACGGCCCCCGCATTCCGGACGCGTTCCACCACGAGTTCGTCATGCGCGGCGATGTTGTCCGCAAACACCGGCGAACCGTAGGTGGTGCGCCAGTTGGCGACCTCGTGGGTGTCCTTGACCGCATAGGGAACACCGTGTAACGCCCCGAGCGGTTGCCCCGAAGCCGTTCGTGCGTCTGCCTCGGCCGCACTCTGGCGTGCGCGTTCAGGATCAATACTGACCAGAGCGTTGACTTGCGGATTGACGGTCTCGATTCGATCGAGATGCAGTTCCAGCAACTCGCGAGCCGAGATTTCTTTCGCGGCAACCGCTGCAGCCATCTGGGTAGCGGTCGACCAATGGTTGATTTCGGTTGCCATGTCAGACCCCTACGCCGTTCAACGACGACGTGCCGCGACAGCACCCACGACAACACCGATGAGCGCAATGATCGCGCCGGCGACCAAGCCCTTGAGCAGATCTTGACCGTCGCTCACGCTGGCAACTGGAGCCGGCGCACCGTAAGACTTCGGCGCAGCCACACCAGCAGCCACATCGGCTTCGCTCGGGGCAGCGGCAGGAGCCGCCTCGACAGGCATCTGACCGGTGAGCACCTTGTTGACGTTCCCGAAGAACTCATTCGAGATGCGCTTACTAACCGAGGTGAGCATGCGCTGGCCAACTCCGCCAATCATTCCGCCCACGACCGCATCCGCGTCGTAGTCGATTTGGGTCGTGCCATTGCCTAGATCTTTGAACGTTACTTGGACGTCCACTCCGATGGTTCCAGCCGCACTCGCGCCTTCAGCATGCAAAACCAGCGACTCATGCGGCTTAAGGTCCGAGAGTTTGACCTTGCCTTGGTACGTGCCCTTAATCGAAGCAACTCCCGCAGTGACGGCAGCCGAATACTCGTGCTCCCCCGTCTCCTCAAGGCGTTCGCAGCCTGGAATCGTGCGCACTAATACGTTGGGGTCCAGAATTGAATCCCAAACTTTCTCCGCTGGCGCATCGAGAGTTGCTGATCCTGTCACCTTCATGCTTGAGTCCTTTCATCGACTGCAGAACTGTCACGGAGCCGAAGATCGTACAGCTCGGACGGAGAGATCGGCATCGACGTGATCGTGATGCCTTCGGCGTCTTCAATGGCGGCCGCGAACGCGGCGGCCGTAGGAATAACACCAGCTTCGCCGGCCCCCTTGATGCCAAGGGGGTTCAACGGCGAAGGTGTGACTTGATGATCGATATCGATCTTGGTGGGAACCTCGGTCACGTAGGGGATCAGGAAGTCCATGAACGAAGCGTTTTGCAGTTGTCCGTTCTCGTCGTATTCCATCCGCTCATAGAGCGCGCCGCCCACGCCTTGGGCCACGCCACCATGGATTTGCCCCTCAACGATCATCGGGTTGATGAGCGTTCCACAATCGTGCACAACGGCATACTTCAGGATCGAAATCTCGGCAGTTTCTGGATCCGTTTCAACGATGACCGCGTGGATCCCGCTCGCGAAGGTGGAGCGCATGGGCGAATAGAAGTCTTTACCTTCAAGCCCCGGCTCTTCCCCATCCGGAATGGGCGGTTTAGTCGGGTCTCCGACCGCGAACTGAGTTGCAGCTTTCGAAGCCTCGTCGAAGGCATACCGCAGCGGGTTCGACAAAACCGCAAGCGTACCCAATTCGATCTTGGTCTCCGGCGCGCCCTTAACCGACACCACGCTGTCGTTGATCTCCAGATCGTCTTCGCTGACCTCTAATGCGTCAGCCGCAAGCCGAAGCACTTTCTCGCGAGCTTTGCGCGAAGCAAGCGCGATTGCCGAACCGCTCATGACCGCTGCGCGAGACGCGAAAGTTCCCACGGAATAAGGCATCCGACGGGTATCACCGGTAACGATTTCGACGTCTTCGAACTTGGCACCCAACTCATCGGCGACAATTTGTGCGAACGCGGTTTCGTGCCCTTGTCCTTGGCTCGTGAGACCCGTCGCAACCTTCACTTTCCCGTTCGTCTCGATCCGGACGTGACCGCCTTCATAGGGGCCGACGCCCGTTCCCTCGACGTAACACGCGATGCCGATGCCGACCTTCCGGCCTTCGGCTTTCGCTTCGTCGCGGAACGCTTCATACTCGCCCCAACCGACCAGGTTCTTGGCTTTCTCCATCAACTCCGGATAGTTACCCGAGTCGTAAACGAGCGGCCGGCCATCTTGAAAGTTCAAGTCGCCGTGGGCGTACGGGAACTCCTCGGGCTGGATGAAGTTATTTTGGCGCACGACTGCGCGGTCCATTCCCAAATGCTTGGCAATCGCATCCATCGTCCGCTCCATCGCGAACACGGCTTGTGGGCGACCAGCACCGCGATACGGCGTCACGATCACGGTGTTTGTGTAGAGGCTTTCGAACACGACGTGATAGGCGGGCAGCTTGTAGGGGCCGAGGAATTGCGTCGAGGTGATGATCGGAACGATTAGGCCGTACGGCGTGTATGCGCCGTGGTCGTGCCAGAACTGGAAGTCAAGCCCCAGAATCCGACCCTCGTCATCGAAGCCGACCTCAATATGTTGCTCTTGACCACGCTCATGGGCTGAAGAAATGAAGTGCTCACGCCGGTCTTCGGTGAACTTTACTGGCTTTCCCAAGTTCATGGCTGCAAGCGGCACGAGCAGCTCTTCGGGCCATGGGTGCATGATTTTCACGCCGAAGCCGCCACCGACGTCAGGCGTGATGAGGTCGACTTGGCCTAAGTCCAGTCCCAGTTTTGAGGCGACAGCCGCACGCACGCCGGTGGACGTTTGAGTCGAGCTCCAGAGGCTCAGCCGTTTCAGATCTTGATCCCAGCGTGCGACCGTTCCGCGGCCTTCCATCGGGCTGGCAGCACTGCGTTCGATCTTGAGGTCAAGCGTCAGTTTGTTGGGTGCCTTTTTCAGGGCTTTCTTAACGTCACCGAAGCCTTGCTCCATGCGGGCAGCAACGTTTCCTGGCACGTCTTCGTGCACCAAATTGTCGGCTTTGCGGGCACCGTCCACTCCAACCACAACGGGCAAAGCTTCGTACTCGACCACGATTCGGTTCACGGCGTCTTCGGCGATGTAACGGTTGTCAGCCACGACAACTGCCACGGCCTCACCCATATAGTTCACTTCGCCGTTAGCAAGTGCGTATTGGGTGCGCCCATGCGTGAGATCCGGGTGCGGGATCAATAGTGGCAAGGGCTCCGCAAGTGGGCCTTCGAGATCGTCATAGGTGTACACCGCGTGCACGCCCGGCACATCGAGCACGGGGTCAATATCGATCGAGATGATCTTGGCGTGCGCAAGCGGGCTTCGCAGCACGGCCATTTCGAGAGCGCCGGGCATGAGGTCGTCGGAGTAGCGGCCTTTGCCCGTGACTAGTCGGGCGTCTTCGACGCGCTTGATTGGTTCACCGATTGATTTCGTGGTCACGACGCCGATCCCTCCTGACTGGCCTTAATTTCGGCCGCCTTCAGCACGGACTTCACGATGTTCTGATAGCCCGTGCATCGGCACAGGTTCCCTGCGATCATCTCGCGGGCTTCATCTTCTGTGGGGTTGGGGTTCTCTTCGATCCCGGCTGCCACAGTTGTTAGGAAGCCCGGCGTGCAAAACCCGCATTGCAGACCATGGCACTCTTTGAAAGCTTGCTGGACGGGGCTCAGTGAGCCGTCCGCGCACGTCAATCCTTCGACCGTGGTGATCTCGTACTCTTGCGCCGCGACCGCAAACATGAGGCACGAACGAGTGGGTTTTCCATCCACCAAGATCGTGCATGCTCCGCAGACTCCGTGCTCGCAGCCAACGTGAGTGCCGGTCAGCCCCACATCGTGGCGCAGCGCATCGCTCAGGAGTCTGCGTGGCTCGATCGTGATGTTGTGACGCACGCCGTTAACCGTGAGAGTTACCGGGACAACTGAAGTGTCAGGAGTGTCCGAAACAGTCATGAACTTTCCTCACGTGATGATTTTCTGCGAGCCACAGCGTCGGCATAAGCTGCCGTGACGACGCGCTTGGTCAGCACGCGTACCAGTTGCTCGCGGTAGTGAATAGTGGCGTGGATATCGGCTTCAGGTTCGAGATGTGTGAGTGCGAGCTCTCCTGCCGCGGCGAGTGCTTCGTCGCTCAAAACTCCGCCAGGAAACGCTTCGGTCAAGTCGATCGCGGCCGGCACTTCAGAAACTGAAACGTAGCCGGCGCGAACCGAGGTGATCGAGTTGTTGTCGTCGATTCCGACGATCGCTCCGACACCAACGAGCGCGTAGTCGCCGTGTCTGCGGGCGATTTCATCGAAGGCGACACCGCGGTTTACAGGCAATGCAGGAAGGAACACTTCCGTTGCGATCTCGTCGTGCTCGAGACTCGTTTCGAGTGCTCCGATGAACAGATCCGCGGTGGATAGTTGCCGGGTACCGCGCGTGGATTGAACGGTCAGAACCCCGTCGAGCAGCGCAAACACGGTTGGCATTTCACCCGAGGCGTCAGCGTGAACAATCGAGCCGCAGGTGGTTCCGCGGTTACGGATGGTCGGGTGAGCCACATGATGCAGAGCGGCCGGTATGAGCGGTTGAACCTTCGCTACTTCCGGGTGACTCAAAAGCTCTGAGTGTCGGACCGTCGCACCGAATCGGACTCCCGATTCGTCGACCGTGATGGAAGATAATTCGTCGATCCCGTTGATGTCGATCAGCTGTTCGATGCTGGCTAAGCGCATCGACAACAGCGGAATGAGGCTCTGACCGCCGGCCAAGACCTTGGCGTCAGGTGCTGCCGCGTATGCGGTCAACGCCTGAGCCAAGGTGCTCGGCCTTTGGTACGTAAAAGGTGCTGGTTTCATCCGAACGTCGGAGCGTCTTCCGGGTTGTCGCGCGCAGGTGCGCGTCCCTTAACCAGGTGGTACAGCACGATGACGAGCAAGGTGCCGAAAGCGATGCCGCCGAGTTCGAAGGTGTCTGTCACCTTGCGCGAGACGCCACCGATACCAGCGATCAATCCAGCAGCCAGCGGAACCAAGTTCACTGGGTTGGCAAAATCAACCTTGTTTTCGACCCAAATCTTGGCGCCGATCAGACCGATCATGCCGTACAGAACCAGTGTGACTCCGCCGAGTACTCCGCCGGGGATCGCATTGATGATGACACCGAACTTAGGAACAAGTCCCAAGATGATCGCGAAGATGGCAGCCACATAGTAGGCGGCTGTCGAGTAGATCCGCGTCGCGGACATGACGCCAATGTTCTCGGCGTACGTCGTGGTTGGCGATCCACCGAAGGCGCTCGCAAGTGCGGTTCCAAGGCCATCTGCAG
>JAAZCT010000274.1 GCA_012513165.1 Actinomycetales bacterium | reverse complement strand
GTTCGAGGTGGAGATCGTTGCCATCGTCGACGATCACCACGAGTCCTAGATCCGCGACCGGGGCCCAAGCTGCAGCCCTCGTACCGACAACCACCCGCACTTCACCGCGAGATAGCTTCAAGAATGAGCGATAGCGTTCGGCTGGCTTTTGCGCTGAAGACAACACCACGTGCTGGTCTGGGCCGAGGATTTCGGTGAATCGACGATCCAGTTCGCTGATTATGCTTGCGTCTGGAACACACACCACGACTCCGCGCCCCGAGTCGCGTGTCGCAGCGATGGCTTCGGCGAGCAGTTCCGCCAACTCGATTCCCGGAATCAGATCGAATACTGCACGAGGCGCCGAGCCCGAACGCAGTGCTGCGAGGTAGCCAGCGCCGTGAGCGTGTTGTGGCCACACGAATGGCTCGAACTGCCGCAACGTGGCCGCCACATCGTGCGGCAAACGCGGATGGGCCTCGACCCTCGCTTGGCGCGGCGGGATGGCGAACCGCAAAATATCCGAGACAGTGCCGGCATAGCGCTCGGCTACGGAACGGGCTAGGTGCTCGATCCTAGGCGTGAGAACTGGCTCAGCCGAGACGACTTTGTCGATCGGTGCGAGCCGTCCGTCGTGTGTGCCACGGCTGGGAAAGTTCGAGATAAGTCCCTCGACCCTTTTTCCAGCGAAACGCACTTGGACTCGGCAGCCTGGAACGACCTGCTCGGCGAGTTCGGTGGGGATCGAATAATCGAAAGGCCGATCGAGATGCGGCAAACCGACGTCGACTAGGACGCTCGCTACCGCCGGTCCCTCGACCTCGAATGCCAGTACTTGATCGCTCACAGTGTTGATTGTGTCAGTTCCCACCGACAACTCACCAAAATTCCCACGAGACCGTCGATATTGTGGATCAGAGACACCTAATAGGTATCAAGTTTCCCCAATTCGAACGCTCTCGTGGGAATTGGGAGAATAGGCGTACGTGGGGGTCTCGTGGGAATTGTGAGGTCAGGCGTTTGCGGCCGAGCGCAAGGCTTCAGCGCGGTCGGTGTTTTCCCAAGGCAAGCCTGGGCGACCGAAGTGGCCATACGCAGCAGTCTCGCGGTAAATCGGGCGCAACAGGTCCAGATCCTCCACGATCGCAGCAGGGCGCAAATCAAATACCTGCAAAACCGCTTCGCGGATCGTGTCTACGGGGACCGTTTCCGTGCCGAACGTCTCGACGTAGAAACCGACCGGATGCGAAACGCCAATCGCGTAAGCAACCTGAACTTCGGCCTTTCGCGCCAACTTGGCAGCCACGATGTTCTTGGCAACCCAACGCATTGCGTAGGCAGCCGAACGGTCTACCTTGCTGGGGTCTTTACCTGAGAACGCGCCGCCACCATGACGCGCATAGCCGCCATAGGTATCGACGATGATCTTGCGGCCGGTGAGGCCCGCATCGCCCAGCGGTCCGCCGATGACGAACTTGCCAGTCGGGTTGATGTGGATCTTCGGATTGGAAGCATCGATGTCGTATTCGCCCAATACCACGTCGATGACGTGCTTTTTGAGGTCTTGCGGGAGCGTCGTCTCGAGGTCAACACCGTCTTCGTGTTGGGTGGAGATGACGATCGCTTCGACCCGGACTGGTTGGTCGTTGTCGTCGTATTCGATGGTGACTTGAGTCTTGCCATCGGG
>JAAZCT010000273.1 GCA_012513165.1 Actinomycetales bacterium | reverse complement strand
TTCTTGCAGTCGCTGCACGCTGACGGGGGACTCATGGGCGCGATCAATGCGAGTATCGCCGACTACATGTCGCATTTGTCCGTCGAACGTGGCCTGTCTGACAACACGCTCAGTTCCTATCGCCGAGACTTGAACCGGTACCAGAGTTACCTGAATGAGCGTGGCCGAACCAACCCGAGTGATATCACGGAATCGGACATCGTAGATTTTGGCGCCTACCTGAAATCAGGCGACGAAGAACATTCGGCGCTCGGCAAAGCTAGCGTGGCACGGGCACTTGTCACAGTGCGGGGTCTGCACAAGTTTTTAGTTCGCGAACATACGGTCACTCAAGATGTGTCACAAGCTGTTAAGCCCCCGCGTCCCGATGCAAGACTCCCTAAAGCGTTGACCGTTACTGAGATTGAGAGCATCCTCACCGCGGCGAGTGCCCCGGGGACGCCCCTTTCAGTGCGAGACCGGGCGCTCCTTGAGTTGTTGTATGGCACTGGTGCACGGATCTCTGAAGCCGTCGGACTCGATGTTGACGATCTCGATTTTGAGAGTTCAGCTGTCAAACTCACGGGTAAAGGCAGTAAACAGCGTGTCGTCCCCTTGGGGAGGTATGCGATCGAAGCAGTGCAGGAATATCTTGAATCCTCGCGCCCGTTCTTTGCCACCGGCGGGGGCGACAACGCTGCGGTGTTCTTAAACTCGCGGGGTGGGCGGCTTTCCAGGCAAAGCGCGTGGGCGGTATTAACGAAGGCGGCCCAGGACGCTGAGATCGGAACCGACGTGTCACCTCACGTTTTACGGCACTCATTTGCCACCCATCTCTTAGAAGGCGGGGCCGATGTTCGTGTGGTCCAAGAACTCTTGGGCCATGCCTCTGTCACAACCACTCAGATTTATACGATGGTCACAATCGACCGTTTACGGGAAACTTATGCGACGTCTCACCCACGAGCGAGACATTGACCGGTAGAGTGGCCGACAAGGTCGAGATGCGCCAAATGGCGAGCGAAATCGATCGAAACCTGACCCGCGAAGGACTGCGATGAGCGAAGAAATCGGACCCACCGGTCGGCCGGTTCCAGTACTCCCTGAACCGGCTCCGCGAACTAGTAACGGGCCCGCCGTCGTTATCGCGATGTGCAACCAAAAAGGTGGCGTGGGTAAAACCACCACCACGATCAGTTTGGGTGCCGCGTTGGCCGAAGCAGGGCGTCGCGTGCTTCTCGTCGACTTCGATCCTCAAGGTTCCATGACGGTCGGCCTTGGATACAACGCACACGAGTGGGAACAGAGCATCTATCACGTCTTGATGGACGTCAACACGTCGATGAAGAGCATTATTCTTCCCACGGCGGTAGAGAGGCTCGATCTGGCGCCAGCCAACATCGACTTGTCAGCCGCCGAGATGCGTTTGGTGACGGAGGTTGGCCGCGAGCAGGTGTTGGCGCGGGCGATTCATTCGGTTAGTCGTGACTATGACGTGGTCATTATCGATTGCCAGCCTTCGCTTGGCTTGTTGACGGTGAACGCGTTGACGGCTGCAAACGGCGTCATCATTCCGTTAGAGTGCGAATATTTCGCCCTGCGCGGAGTCGCGCTCTTGAACGAGACAATTGAAAAGGTACGCGAGCGCACCAACTTTGGACTAGAGATTATTGGTCTGGTCGGCACCATGTACGACGGACGCACGCTGCATGGTCGAGAGGTCTTGCGGACCCTCGTTGATGGATGGGGCGACAAGGTTTTCCATACGGTTATTCGTCGGACGGTGAAGTTCTCAGACTCGACTGTTGCCGGTGAACCTATTACGTCGTTTGCACCGAACTCTCCGGGGGCCAAGGCCTACCGAGACTTGGCCAAAGAGGTGCTCCAGCGGTGTCCCGACGCGTAAATCTGCCGGGTGCCGATGAGCTCTTCCGTTCGACGACGCCCACTGCGGTTAGCCCGGACTCGGGAACTGGCAGCGCCGCCGAGCGTGAACAGTCCGCAGCCCGAGTAGCCAGCGGCAGGGTCAAACACGACGAGAAGATGACGGTGTATCTGACGTCTGAGGAACTCTTGGCTTTAGAACAAGCTCGACTCACACTGAAGTCCATGCTGGGTCGGAAAGTAGACCGGGGACGTATCGTCCGTGCGGCGCTTGAACGAGCACTCGAAGATTTAGAAACCAACGGCGTCGATAGCGACGTGTTTGGTCGGCTCAGTGACTGATGTTTCGAACCCGGCCCCGGAACACCCGAGTGGCGTGGGGGAGTTCTCCGTAACTCTGG
>JAAZCT010000272.1 GCA_012513165.1 Actinomycetales bacterium | reverse complement strand
GTATGGGAGCGATTGCCTCGATATAGGTTTCGGCGGCTTTGGGAACGAAGTCGATGAACAGCGCCGGTTCCACCAGTTCCAGTTCCATCAGCATCGGTTGGCCAGCATCATCGAGCACCACGTCGACGCGGGCTTGAATGAGCCGCTCGCCGGTCACTCTTTCGGCAACGGCAATTACTTCGTGTGAAAATTCGAGAATGGTCTGGTCAATCTCCACGACACGCAGGCCGCCGGGAAAGCTCGCTGCTTCTGCGGGTGTTTGGTCGGCCTCCAGCAGCGCGGGCTTGCGAACAGTGTGCGAGTACTCGCCGGAAAAGAAATAATTAGCGAACTCGCCGACCGTGTCGATCGATGCCACATACGGTTGCGTCATGGTGTGTCTTCCGGTCGCCAACAACTCATTCGAGTGTGCCGCGGCAGCCTCAGCCGTCGTCCAGTGCGCGGTGTTTGCGGAACCCGACGAGATCGTCGGTTTGACCACCCATGAGCGATGCTCGCCCAGATCGCTCATGGACTTCGCGTCCCAGATCGTGGGAATGATGGAGATTCCGGCATCGGCCAAGTCGCTCAGATAAATTTTGTCGCTGTTCCATTCGATGACTCGAGCCGAGTTGACCAGATGATCGCCCACGCTTTGGCACCATGAAACGAACTCATCGCGGCGAGTCGTGTAATCCCAACACGAACGAATCGCGACGACGTCAAAGACGCTCCAATCCACGTTCGGGTCATCCCAGATCGCGATCCGCGCGGTGTGTCCGGCAGCTTCGGCGGCCGAAATCAGTTGGGGCAGGTCCGTGTCGCCAGCGTGATCGGCAGCGCTACTAACTAAAGCTATATCCACATCAGCACCCTAACTGGGCGACCTTTGAAACCGGTAGATTCGGGACCAAAACTCAGCGGAGTCGGTAGTCCGAAATCTTCCGGACTTGCCCGGTCGTATTCTGTCTCTATGGCTGACACCACCAATGACCCCCAGATCGACATCAAGCCCCGCAGTCGCGACGTCACCGACGGCGTAGAACGAGCCGCAGCGCGTGGCATGCTTCGTGCCGTCGGCATGGGCGACGACGATTGGGTGAAGCCGCAAATTGGTGTCGCTTCCAGTTGGAACGAGATCACCCCCTGCAACCTTTCTCTCGACCGTTTGGCGAAGGCCTCGAAAGAGGGCGTGCACACGGGCGGCGGCTTTCCGCTGGAGTTCGGCACGATCAGTGTGTCCGATGGCATCAGCATGGGCCACGAGGGTATGCACTTCTCGCTGGTAAGCCGTGAAGTGATCGCCGACTCGGTCGAAACAGTGATGATGGCCGAACGCCTCGACGGCTCCGTCCTGCTCGCTGGCTGCGATAAGAGCCTGCCGGGCATGTTGATGGCCGCTGCGAGACTCGATCTGGCCAGCGTGTTCCTGTACGCCGGATCCACACTGCCGGGCAACATCGACGGTCAAGACGTCACCATCATCGACGCATTCGAAGGCGTCGGCGCCTGCGTCAAGGGGCTCATTACTCGTGACGAACTGGACCGCATCGAGCGGGCCATCTGTCCGGGCGAAGGCGCGTGTGGTGGCATGTACACCGCAAACACCATGGCTTCTGCTGCAGAAGCGCTCGGTATGAGTTTGCCTGGTTCGGCAGCCCCACCTGCTCCAGATTCGCGTCGCGATGATTACGCGCGACTGTCCGGCGAAGCCGTGGTCAACTTGCTGCGCCTGGGCATTACGGCTCGTCAGATCCTCACGAAGGAAGCTTTCGAGAACGCGATCACTGTGGTGATGGCGCTCGGCGGTTCCACGAACGCGGTCTTGCACTTGTTGGCCATCGCTCGCGAGGCGAACGTCGACCTGACTCTTGAAGACTTCAACCGCATTGGCGACAAAGTGCCGCACCTCGGGGACCTGAAGCCATTCGGCAAATACGTCATGAACGATGTAGACAAGGTCGGCGGAATCCCGGTCATCATGAAGGCGCTGCTTGACGCGGGCCTGATGCACGGCGACGTAATGACAGTGACGGGCAAAACGATGGCCGAGAACCTCGCGCATATTGACGTTGACCTTGACGGCGATGTCATCAAGAACCTGGACCAGCCAATTCACAAGACCGGTGGCTTGACGGTCTTGCACGGAACCCTCGCGCCAGAGGGTGCAGTCGTCAAGACCGCTGGCTTCGATACGGACATATTCCGCGGCACGGCGCGCGTATTCGACGGCGAACGTGCTGCGATGGACGCACTCGAGAACGGAACCGTCTCTGCCGGCGACGTCGTCGTCATCCGCAATGAAGGGCCGAAGGGTGGTCCAGGCATGCGCGAAATGTTGGCGATCACGGCTGCCATTAAGGGCGCGGGTCTTGGCAAGGACGTGCTCTTGTTGACTGATGGTCGTTTCTCCGGCGGCACCACCGGTTTGTGTGTCGGGCATATCGCACCCGAAGCTGTCGATGCTGGTCCGATCGCGTTCGTTCAAGACGGCGACATCATCGAACTCGATGTGCAGAAGCGTTCCCTTGACGTTGAGATTTCCGATGAGGATCTTGCGGCCCGCAAGGTCGGCTGGGAGCCGTTGGCGCCCCGATACGCCACGGGCGTGCTCGCGAAGTACCGCAAATTGGTCAGCTCTGCTGCCCAAGGTGCCGTCACCGGTTGATGCGCGCAGCCTCGTAGACTCTGCTCGTGCCTGATTTCACTGAGGAAGAACTCGCGATTGCGCTCAAAGTCTTGGGCGAAGCGAAATACCTCGGCGAGGGGGACGAGTCGTATGTGGCTTTGCGGCGGGCGTGTGGCACCTTCTACAAGGACGTCAAACGTCATCGCCGCAAGGTGAAACGCGATGAAATTAACGCGGCCGACCAAGCAGTTGTCGCGCTCACCGCTACGGGATCGCCACGCAGGATCGACGACGAAACTGCTGGATTGCCACTCGTTTCAGCCACTCGGGGCGCGAGCGCAGGGGAGTTGCTCGTAGCTCGGCCTTGTTATATCTGCAAGCAGAAATACACGACGGTTGATGCGTTTTATCACCAGTTGTGCCCGAAGTGCGCGGCGTTTAATCACTCGAAGCGCGATGCTCGTACCGACTTGAGCGGCAAGCGTGCGCTATTGACGGGCGGCCGGGCCAAGATCGGCATGTATATCGCGTTGCGCTTGTTGCGGGACGGCGCCCACACAACGATCACGACGCGTTTCCCGAAAGATGCGGTGCGCAGGTTCCGGTCGATGCCCGATAGCGGCGAGTGGATTGATCGGTTGCGAATCGTGGGTATCGATTTGCGCGATCCGGCACAAGTGATTGCGTTGGCTGACGACGTCGCCTCGGCTGGCCCGCTCGATATCTTGATCAACAACGCGGCCCAGACCGTGAAGCGTTCGCCAGGCGCCTATCAGGCAATCGCCGACGGGGAACAAGACGAACTCGCACCAGGCGCGATGCTGGAACTCGTGACCTTCGGGCACACGAGCGACGCGCACCCACAGGCCCTAGTGGGCTCAGTGGAAGCACATCCGGTCCTTGCAGGAGACGCCACGTCGGCGGATGAGTTGACGGCTCTTGCTTTGGCGGCTGGTTCGGCGGATCTTGGCCGGATCGATGCGGGTGGTCTGATTCCTGATGTGGTGGACACGAACAGTTGGGTGCAGCACGTGGGCCAAGTGGATGCGCTGGAGTTGCTTGAAGTGCAATTGTGCAACAGTGTGGCGCCATTCATCTTGATCAGCCGTTTACGTCCGGCGATGGTGGCAGCCGAAGCGACGCGTCGCTATGTGGTGAACGTGTCCGCGATGGAAGGCCAGTTCGCACGCGGATACAAGGGGCCTGGTCACCCGCACACGAACATGGCTAAGGCCGCGCTCAATATGCTTACGCGCACTAGCGCAGCCGAGATGTTCGAGACGGATCAGATTCTGATGACCGCTGTGGACACGGGTTGGATCACGGACGAACGCCCACACATCACGAAGGAACGTCTCGCATCGGAGGGGTTCAAAGCGCCTCTGGATCTGGTGGACGGCGCTGCGCGGGTCTACGACCCGATCGTGCGTGGTGAAGCGGGCGAGGACCTTTACGGCTGCTTCCTCAAGGACTACGACAGTTCCGCTTGGTGACAGCAACTCTCGTGCAATAGGTGGTTTCCCGTCGTCGCGGCTGCCATTATCTCTAATAAATAGCAATTCCCCGGGCATTTTTCGCGCGCCAAAAATCGTGGGAGCAAGTCACTTGACATAGATTTGTGATGCGGCTTACATTCAACACAAGTAAATACTTAGGTTTTAGGTGAGAGGCATCACAATGAATACGGAAAGCACAGGCTCACAGAGCGTCATCGGCGCATCCGACGTGTCAGATTGGCTCGTTATTGATCAGGAACACTTGAGCGAGTTCGGACACTCGACCTACCTTGACGCCCAATACGTAGATCTGACCATCAGCAAGAACAACGCGCTCGGCCCCACGTTGGTCGATGGTTTCATGCTCTTGTCGCTGCTGGTCTACTTCGACTTCGCGAAACCCATGTTGCAAACAGAAGGCGGCTACGGCTTCAACTACGGCTTTAACCGCGTCCGGTTCACCGAACCCGTCTTCGTCAACGAGGCAGTACGCGTTCGTCGCACTGTGA
Source organism: Actinomycetales bacterium (assembly GCA_012513165.1). Taxonomy (GTDB): domain Bacteria; phylum Actinomycetota; class Actinomycetes; order Propionibacteriales; family Nocardioidaceae; genus Aeromicrobium. The sequence goes on along the minus strand of JAAZCT010000272.1, from coordinate 4,637 downwards.
TCGACGTTCAGCAAAAGACGCCCACCCGCCAGCTCGTCACGTACGACGTCGTCCTCGAAGTGCAACGCGATGAGCCGGTCACAGCGATGGTTGCGCATTGGATCGTCATGGCAATCGACGGAGCCGCAGAACTCGCAGCCGAAAGCGCAAATCCAGCATGAGCCCGACTGCAGCACCTGCACATCTCGAGCGAGTGAGTGATGCCATTGCGTATTACGCGCAACACTCTCCTGACAAAACTGCGCTGATCTTCGACCCCGAGTTCATCAGCTACTCCCAACTCTGGGATCGCGTCCAGACCTGGGCCAAGGCTATGATCGCGGCGGGGATCAGACCCGGTGATCGGGTGGCGTTCCTCGGTGCGCCGCGTCCCGAGTTCGTCACCAGTTACCTCGCGGCCGGCTCGATCGGTGCGGTCTGGCAAGGGCTTAACCCTGATTACAGTCAACGTGAGCTTCACTATGTGCTCGCTGATGCGCAGCCCGTAATGGTCATTGCGCACCCACCGGCCGCGGTCGAAGGCGCCTTTGAGCGGATCAATGCCGCCGCTGCCGAAGCCGGACTGACATCGCCGTTCGCTGCCAACACCAGCGAGATGGCAGCCTTCTTAGACGGCGCCAGTTCCGTTTCGGATGAAACTCTGCAACAGCGAATGGACGCAGTCGATTCGCAAGACCCCGCGATGATCGTCTACACCTCTGGAAGCACTGGTGCACCAAAAGGCGCGTTGATTCGCCATTCGGGTCTTGTGCGTTTGGGCCAAGTTCAAGCTGGCAAATGGCAAGCAGGCGCACCTACGGTCCTTTGCAATCTGCCAATCAACCACATCGGTTGCGTCGGAGACTTGTGCAGCGTCCCGTTGATCGCGGGCGGCACCGTCGTATTACGCGAAGGATTCGACGCACAACAAGTCCTCGACGACATCGATAAGTTTCAGATTTCGGCGCTGTTCCAAGTGGCCACGCAGTTGCAGCGAGTGGCAGCTTTGCCGGAATTCGAGACCCGGGACTTGCCCTCGCTGGTTGCTGTGGGCTGGGGTGGTTCACCGCTTCCGCAACGGACAATCGATACGTTCCGGGCCAAAGGTTGCCAACTCATGTCCACGTACGGACTCACCGAAGCCACGTTCTCAGTCTCCTACACAGACCCTGATGCGAGCGACGACGTTCTACTCAACACGGTCGGTCGGCCAGACCCAGAGATCCATGTGCGGTTACTAGCTGAGAATGGCGATTGGGCACAACCCGGCGACGACGGTGAAGTGTGCATCAAACACGAAGGCACCATGGCCGGATATCTCAATCGTCCAGAAGCAACGGCCGGTGCGTATACGCCAGATGGCTGGTTGCGCACGGGAGATATCGGTCGCTTGCGCGAAGACGGAAATCTCGTGCTCGTCGGCCGCGTCAGTGAGATGTACAAGTCGGGCGGATACAACGTGTACCCCCGAGAAATCGAGCAGACCCTCGAAGAGCACCCAGACATCGCACTGGCTGCGGTTGTCTCGCGGCCTGATCCCGACTTCCAAGAAGTGGGAGTCGCTTATGTGCAAGCAGTTCCAGGAGTTCACATCGATGCGAACGAACTCAAAACCTGGTTGCGAGAACGGTTGGCGAGATACAAGGTGCCAAAAAACATTGTGACTGAAGACGAAATTCCACTGCTTCCGGTGGGCAAAGTAAACAAAGCCCATTTGAAACGACTCGCGCACGATACGGTCAAGGAGTAATTATGAGTGAACTAAAGAAAACAATTAGCCCTTGGGCGATGATCGCCCTAGGCGCAGCCGGAGTCATCGGTTCCAGTTGGCTCTATCTCGGCAGCGACTTCTTCGCAGCGTTTGGCGCTGGCGGCACCATCTTGGGCATGGCCTTGGGCACCTTGCTCGCGTTCTGTGTGGCGAAGGCCTACAGTGAGCTCGCCTCGCGATTCCCCCGGGCCGGAGGCGAGATCGTCTACGCCTATGTCGGCGGCGGCCGCCTGCTGAGTTTCATGGTCGGTTGGATGTTGATCGGCGCTTACGGCGGCATGGTGGCGTTCTACGTCACGGCTGCGGGCCGGTTGCTCACCACTATGTGGCCGGGTCTAGAAGTGATGCCGCTCTACACGATCGGCGGAGAAACCATCTTCGGTCCGGTCTTGGCTATTGGCATCGCGTTGACTCTGATCATTTTGGCGACAAACTGGTTCGGCGTCTCCATCGGAGCTGTCACCCAATTGGTGCTGTTCATCGTGATGATCGTTCTGGCAGTGATCGTTGCTGCCGTCGGCTTCGGCGCTGGCAGTATCGACAACTTCCTGCCAGCCTTTGACGCAAGCGTTCAGCAAATCTCGCCGGCACCCGTGGCGATCGTGGCGTTTCTCCTGCCTGCTTTTGCGTTCCTTGCAGGATTCGGCGTGGTTGCGGTGTTGGCAGAGGAAGCAAACGCCCCAGCCAAACTGTTGGGCAAGATCGTCGGCTGGTCCGTGCTGTTGGCAGGTGGTTTCTATATTCTGGTACTTACGGCTACCGCTTTTGTTATCCCGTGGACCGAAACAGCCGGCTTGAAGAACGGCACCATCGAAGCCTTCGACAAGGCAGGCTTCCCGATGATCGCCATGGCAGCATTCATCATCGGCGTTCTGGGCATTATCACCACCTTCATCGCCGTATTTGCCGCGTCTTCGAGGCTCATGCTGGCGCTAGCGCGCGTGCAGTTGTTGCCGCCGTTCTTTGGCAAAGTGCACGAAAAGAGTGGCGTTCCACGCAATGCGCTGTTGTTCACCACTGCCATCGGCATCGGCCTCGGGTGGCTTGGTCCTGGCGCATTGCTCTGGTTCCTCAATGTTGGTGGCGTCTACATCGGTGTGGTATGGGCCATCACGGTCTACTGCTTCTACCGCGTACGTGTCATGTACAAGGGGTCTGAACCGCCTTACAAGGTTCGTTTCGCTTGGGTTCCGGCCCTCGGCGCGATCGCAGGCATTGTGGTGATCCTCGGCGGTTTGATCCCCGGGCTACCGCTCTCCTTGAGGTGGCCATACGAGTACGCGATCATCGTTGTGTGGCTCTTGTTGGGTGGCTTGCTCTACCTTCTTTCGCCACGCACGGGCACGCGAGAAGAGCACCTGCGTTCGCTGTTGGGAGACACCACGGCAAACTAGTGGCATGACAGCCAACAATGACTCGGGCATAACACGGCATCGGCCCGCGCCTCAACAGGCGCGGGCTCGAGCCACTGTCGCCAGAATTCAAGAAGCCGCCAGAGACATTCTGGTCGAGGCGGGCCCACACGGGTTAAACACCAATTTGATCGCAGAGCGGGCGGGCGTGAACGTAGCGACGCTCTACAACTATTACCCAGATAAGTTTGCGGTGCTCGAGCACCTCTTCAGCGACTTCGAAGAGCAGCGTGCCGGCTATGTGCGCGAGCAACTTGAATTGCTGGGGCCCGATTCGGATTTGGCGGAATGGGCCTCTGCAATCGTCGACAAGCTCGCCGAAATGCGAACAGGCGGTGGATATCAGATCGCATTGCGTAGGGCGCTGGTGAGCGTTCCAGGATTAGCTGGCTTAGATCTTGATTCAATCGTGTCCATCAGCAAAGGACTCGAAACGGCTTTGGCGCGAACTAAACGTTGGCCTGAGGGCGCGCCGTTGGCTGACGTGGCGGGCCTCGTCGTAGAAGTCATCACCAACACACTGGATGCCGCGTTCGCGCAGTCACCACCAGACGTCGCCAAGATCGACGAGCTCAAGACCATGGTGGACGCCTACTTGATGCGAAGCATCGCAGTGGCGCAGGGCGATGCCACCTGATCTACGAGACGCGTTGGGAGTCACGTGTCCGAATCGCGAGATACTTGGTCCAAAACTTGACCACATGGCTCAAGAGGGCGAGACTGGGGGAGTGACATGCACAATCCTCGTCGTACTTTGATGCTCAGCAAGCGCTGAGCATCTCCCCTCGAATGCCTTCGGCCGAGGGGTTTTTTCATGCGGAGCCGCATCGCAATTCGCAGGGGAATAACATGGGGTGGTGCGTCGATGACGACGACCGAATCAATCGAAGAGGTAGGCACAAGATGCCCGAACCGGCACCGGAGACGTTAACAGGGGCGCAGAGCCTTGTTCGCGCGCTGGAGCATGCAGGCGTCGAGGTTATCTTCGGGATCCCTGGCGGTGCGATTCTTCCTGCCTACGACCCGCTATACGACTCCAGCATTCGCCATATTTTGGTGCGCCACGAGCAAGGAGCAGGCCACGCCGCTCAGGGCTACGCCATGGTGACAGGCAAGGTTGGCGTCTGCATGGCCACCTCAGGGCCCGGCGCTACCAACTTGGTCACCGCCATCGCTGACGCATACTTAGACTCCGTGCCGATCGTGGCCGTCACCGGCCAGGTTGCCAGCACCGTCATTGGTTCGGACGCATTCCAAGAAGCAGATATTCGTGGCATCACCTTGCCCATTACCAAACACTCCTACTTAGTGACCAACGCAGCCGATATCCCACGGGTCATCGCCGAAGCTTTCCACATCGCTTTGAGCGGCCGTCCGGGACCAGTGCTGGTCGACATCGCCAAAGATGCGCTGCAGGCCGACACCACCTTCGTATGGCCAAACGAGTTGGCTTTGCCTGGCTACCGCCCATCGGC
>JAAZCT010000271.1 GCA_012513165.1 Actinomycetales bacterium | reverse complement strand
GTGTTGAAATCACTGCGCCTCGTGATCCCATTGGCAAAAACACCGTCGAAGCGCTGCAGTCGGGGACCGTGTTCGGCTTCGCGGGCCTGATCGATGCGCTGGTTGAACGCATGATCGACGCGCTCAACCCTGAAACGGGAGAGGTCGCTGTGATTGGGACGGGCACGCATGCTGAGGCTGTGCTCGACGAGTGCGAGACCATCACGCACCGTGACCCAAAACTCACGCTACGAGGACTGCAATTAGTTGCAGTGCGGAACGGCTAATTCACCCGCTTTCACCACAAAAACCGACGACTTGTAGCCTTCGTCCCACGACCTTTTCCGTACAGGTTTGTGAGAAACGTCTCGGGCGGGCCGGGCTTCTTGATAGCCTGCGACCGTCCCTACCAACGTCGATGTGGAGTAATAATGGGTGACCTCGGATACAAATTGACAGTGCTTCGGCGGATCGGTCTGCTGAAGGCTCAAGATCCGATTCGTTTAGTAAAAGCCGGCAAGAAACTTAAAGAATGGGGACCGGGCTTCCCTGCAGCAGTCTGTGCAGCCGCAGCTCGTAAGCCAAATCAGCTTGCTGTTATTGATGATGCAGGCCAGATCACGTGGCGCGAGTTCAGCGATGAGATCAACCGGTTGAGCGCCGCCTTGAAAGAGCGCGGAATTGGCTTGGGCGATCCAGTCGCAGTGCTGTGCCGTAACCACCGTTACATGATCACCTCGATGGTGGCGATCATGCAGATCGGTGCTCGCATGTTGCTCTTGAACACGATGGCTAGCGCAGGCCAGTTGGCAGAACTCGCGGAACGCGAAGGCGCCAAACTGCTGATCTTGGATCAAGAGTTCCTCAACGTGGCAGGTTCGATGGACCAAGACCGCCTCATCGTGGCTTGGGAAGACGACAAAACCCACGGCTTGAACACCCTCGGTTCGGTCACGCTCGGGCAACCGACTGCCGATCATCCGAAGCCTGCTCGTTCGGGCAGCATCGTGATCTTCACCTCGGGTACCACCGGTTTGCCGAAGGGCGCCCAGCGTAAAGAGCCTGAAAACTTGAACCCCTTGCTCACGTTCTTCGGTTCGATTCCTTACGAAGGAAACTCGACTATCGTCATCGCGGCACCGTTGTTCCACTCGTGGGGTCTGTTGAACTTTGGCTTCGGTTTGTCTACGGTTCCCACGTATGTGTTGCGCCGTCGTTTCGTGCCTGAAAAGGTCATCGAAGACATCGCTCAATACAAGGCCAAGGTTCTGGTTGTTGTTCCGTTGATGATGCAGCGTTTGGTGAACGCCGATCCTGAAGTGATCAAGGCCAACGATGTTTCGAGTCTGAAGATCACCGCGTCGAGTGGTTCGCCGTTGGCTGGCGAGTTGGCTACGCACTTCATGGATACGTTCACCGACTCGGTTTACAACTTCTATGGCGCTACTGAAACCGGTTGGGTCACGATCGCTGGTCCTGAGGATCTGCGTGCGGCACCTGGCACTGCCGGTCGTGTCCCGTGGAAGACCATGGTCAAGGTTCTCGCCGAGAACGGTCACGAAGTTCCTGCCGGTACCACCGGTGTGATTTACGTCGGCAACGAAATGATGTTCGCTGGCTACACCGACGGTAACTCGAAAGACTTCCGCGATGGCTTGATGCACTCGGGCGATGTCGGTCACTTCGATGAGGCCGGACGCTTGTTCGTGTCGGGTCGCGACGACGACATGATCATCTCTGGTGGCGAGAACGTGTTCCCTCGCGAACTCGAAGACTGCTTGATCGAGCACCCTGAAGTTCAAGATGTGGTTGTTGTCGGTTTGGCCGACAAAGACTGGGGCCAAGTGCTCGCAGCATACGTTGTCCGGGCTGAAGGTTCCTCGATCACTCAGGAAGAAATCGCGGCGCACGCGAAGGAACACGTGTCGCGGTTCGCGGTTCCACGCAGTGTGATGTTCATTGACGAGTTGCCCCGAAACCCAACGGGCAAGGTCATGAAGCGTATGCTTCCGGAGTTCGAGCCACAAGCCTGAACTGAGTCCGGATTGTTCCGGATTCGTGCTGACTAAGAAAGCTCGGAGCGCCCCCGATTCGGGGGCGCTCCGAGCTTTTAGGTTGTTTCAAGAAAATTAAGGACCGAAAACTTTAGCCTGATAGTCTTCGTAGCCGAATCTTTGACACCGACTAGGGGGGATTGCGATGGACCGCGATGAGTTGGACGAACTCGACAGAATGAGCGAAGAGGAATACCAAAGGGATAGGAAGAGGTCGCGCTGGGCCGTGGGTATTGTTGCCACGGTTATCGTCCTGACGCTTCTGCTCAATTGGCTCACGGCCGATGACAAAAAACCTCGTGAAATTGACGCCCAGGCGGTCAAAGAACAGGTGAGATTAGACCTCGACTCCGACACGGACAAAGACCGTAAACCCAGCTCCTGCAATACGGCTACTGTGGCAATCGACCGGGCCGTTGCGCGTATTAGCGCGGGGGATAAGAGCGATTTCGATAGCTTCTCCACCGCTGTGGAGAGGGCGAGTGAGGATCTACTTTCAGCGCACGCCAATGTCCGCGATCCTGAGGTTCGGGGGACATTCGAAGACATTCAAGGCGCGTTGATCGGCATGGAAGTAGCGATGAGACTTTCCGGGGATTCTGAGGCGTCGATTCAATTCGCGAAGGACACCATCGAGCAGGAAACCAAGGAACTCGACCGGCAGGTTGTTGCGTTTCGAGAACTGTGTAAAGCGTAATTACCAGGTCGAGTTCTGAGATCCG
>JAAZCT010000034.1 GCA_012513165.1 Actinomycetales bacterium | reverse complement strand
ATTGCGATGCCTGACGGCACCCCCTCGTTCGCTGACCCGCGCTTCGTGTTGAAGCGTGCGCTCAGCCGCGCTGCCGATATGGGATTCACGTTCTATACCCACCCAGAGATCGAGTTTTACCTGTTCAAGGGCAAGCCTGCCCCCGGCACCAGGCCCGTTCCGGTGGACGACTCCGGTTACTTCGACCACACGGCTCAAGGCGGCGGTCAAGACTTCCGTCGCGATGTGATCACGATGCTCGAGTCGATGGGCATCTCGGTGGAGTTCAGCCACCACGAAGGCGGCCCAGGCCAGCAAGAGATCGATCTTCGTTACGCCGATGCGCTCACCACAGCCGACAACATCCTGACCTTCCGCACCGTCGTGCGCGAGGTCGCTTTGGGTGCGGGCCAGTGGGCATCGTTCATGCCGAAACCGTTCAGCGATCAGCCTGGCTCGGCGATGCACACCCACGTGTCACTCTTCGAGGGCGACGAGAACGCTTTCTTCGAGAGCGGCGCTGAACATCAACTCAGCAAAGTCGGCCGGGCGTTCATCGCGGGCGTGCTGCACCACTCCCCAGAGATCACCGCAGTCACGAACCAGTGGGTCAACTCCTACAAGCGTCTCTCGTGGGGCGGTGAAGCTCCGCGCCACGTCAGTTGGGGGCACAACACCCGTTCGGCGCTCGTGCGCGTTCCTCGCTACAAGCCCAACAAGGGCGGTTCCACGCGCGTTGAGTTGCGAGCCATCGACTCGGCCTGCAACCCGTACCTCGCCTATGCGCTGGTCCTCGAGGCCGGTTTGCGGGGCATCGAGAACGACTACGAGTTGCCGCCAGAGGCTGAAGACGACGTCTGGGCGTTGAGCGACAACGAACGTCGCGCGCTGGGCATTTCGCCGTTGCCACGCAACCTCGACGAAGCGATCCGCATCATGGAGGAAAGCGAACTCGTCGCCGAAACCCTCGGCGAGCACGTGTTCGATTTCTTCTTGCGCAACAAGCGAGCCGAATGGCACGACTATCGCTCGCAAGTGACGCAGTTCGAACTCGATCGCCTCTTGCCGATTCTCTAGCCCTGATGGCCACATCTCGAGCAGGAGTTGGCGCCCGAGTGGCGTCCGGATTGGCGAAGCTCGGGCACATTCGGGCAGCAACGACCACGTTGGTGGAAAACGCGGCCGACGTCGACGCGTGTTTGGGCGGACTCGAATCGCTCGTTGACGTTGAGCCTAACCTGTTCGCGCTCACTGCTGGCGACGAACGCTGGTTGCCGCGGCTGGTCGCAGCCCTCGGCGAGAGCCGTGCAGTCGCGGACTTTTGGTGTCGGCATCCAGAACACCTGACAGATTTGGCTGAAGAATCCGAACTGAGCAACCTTCGCGCTGAAGCAGAGCTCAGGCAGTTCATGCTGGGAGCAACATCACCCGCTGAATTGCGGATCTCCTATCAGCGATTTCTTGCCGTTATTACTGCCTTGGACGCGACAGGCGAGATCGACTTCGTTACCGTCTCGCAGTTGCTTGCAGATATTGCGGTAGCCACGCTCGATGCGGCATTGCAGATCGCTCGCAGCAACGAGCCCGATGCAGACTCGGTCCGATTAGCCATTATGGCGATGGGTAAAACTGGTGGCCGCGAACTGAACTACATCAGTGACGTCGACGTCATCTTCGTCCATGACGTTACCGAAGGGTTTGACGACCACAAAGGCATTCAGGTCGCTGCTCGCTTAGCTACTGCCGTCATCACGATGTGTGGGGAGCATTCGGCTGAAGGCACTATTTGGGAAGT
>JAAZCT010000270.1 GCA_012513165.1 Actinomycetales bacterium | reverse complement strand
CCCTTGCGAGCGTGCGTCGGATCATCTCAGGCGCTACAACGTTAGATCCGGAACTGGCAGAGAAGTTCCGCGAAGCGTCGGGGCACCCTGTCGAACAGGGATACGGTCTTACAGAGACGTCACCCGTCATCACCACGACGTTCGTTGACCAGAGAGACGCCGGAACGAGCCCCGTGCCCAGCTCCGTCGGTCGCCCGATTCCCGGTGTCGAAATCGATCTGCGCGACGCCCTCGGCGGACCAGCAACTCCCGGCGACCCGGCTCAAATCTGGGTTCGCGGAAACAACCTGTTCAGCGGCTATTGGCCGCACGGCTCGGGTGGGCCGGGGCCCGACGGCTGGTGGTTCACCGGCGATTTGGGCGTCCTAGACGAAAACAATGAACTCTATCTCGTCGAGCGAATGGGCGAGAAAATTACGGTGTCAGGTTTCGGGGTCTACCCGAGCGAAGTCGAAGAAGTGCTGCTCGAGGTTCCCGGCGGCGACCAGGTCGCGGTGATCGCGGCCCCGCACGAAGTCACGGGCGAAGCGATTGTTGCGTTCGTCGTTGCGGCGGATCCGGACGCCGACAGCGATGCTTTGACCGAAGCGCTCTCGAATTACGCTGCCGAGAACTTGGCACGTTTCAAGCGGCCGGGCCAAATCGTTGTGGTGGCAGGGTTGCCGCACTCGCCCTCAGGGAAAGTGGCCAAGGGGCGCTTGCGTGCGATCGCACGTGACCTGACCGAATCGAATTCATGAGCAACGTTCCGCACGTCTTAGACGCTCGCGTTGTCGTGTATGTCCGACAGGACTGTCACTTGTGCGACGTCGCGTTGAGTCTCGTGGTCGATGTGTGCGAGCCGCAGGCGATTAGTTGGACCACGGTCGACATCGACACGGATCCGCAGTTACTCGAGGCGTTCACGGATCATGTTCCTGTGACCTTCGTTGACGGGGAACAACACGATTATTGGGGCGTGAACCCAGGCAGACTCAGCGAAGCACTCGGGATCTAATCGCCCGCAAACGTGCTCGGAATCAGTCCGGAATCATCTCATGTCGTGTTCACGATTTTGTGAACGGGTTCTCTAACTCCTAGAATGTATGGGCATTGATGCTTGCCTTCCGCCAAATGGCGATCGAGACAAATCCACGGCATCAAGCCAGGAGCACCGTGAACCTACTTCGCAACGACGCGCTTGAGGGCGCGCAAGCGCGACGTCGAGCACAAATACCCGACGCCACCGTCGCTCGGCTACCCCTGTATCTCAGGGCTCTGAGCGAACTCGCCGACCGTGGCGTCACCACCTGTTCCTCAGAACATGTTGCAACCGCAGCGGGCGTCTCTTCTGCGAATGTTCGTAAAGACCTATCGCATCTTGGCTCTTACGGTACTCGCGGAGTGGGCTACGACGTCCACCAGTTGCGCGATCGCATCGCTGAAACCATCGGTCAGACCCAAAATTGGAAAGTCATCATCGTGGGTGCCGGGCATCTGGGATCCGCGCTTGCCGCCTATCAAGGGTTTGGGACGCGGGGGATCACGATTGCTGCGGTCGTGGATGAAGATCCAGCTCTGGTTGGCAGCACCTTGGGCCCGAACACAATCGAATCGGTCGACAACTTAGCCGCGCTAGTCAAGGAACACAACATCTTGATCGGCATCATCGCGACGCCACCGGCAGGGGCCCAGCCTGTGGCCGACCAATTGGTGGCAGCAGGCGTCACCAGCATTCTGAACTTCGCACCGACTCTGGTTCACGTTCCTGACGGCGTGGATGTGCGCCAAGTTGACGTCGCAGTCGAACTTCAAATTCTTGCGTACCACGAGCAGCGCAAAGCATCATCAGCCGATTCGGGTGGTGACGAATGACCTTCCTCGTGATGAGTATTTCCCATCGGAATGCGCCCTTTGAGGTGCTGGAACGCGCCACATTGACGGCAGCGGAAGCTAGTGATTTGGCTCGAGAAATCACCGAGTTTGAGCATGTGCGCGAATCTCTGATTCTGGCGACGTGCAATCGAGTCGAGGTTTATCTCGCCGCGGACTCGGCCGATGAAACGATTGCTGGAGTTGTGGACCTGATTGCGAAACACTGTGCGCTCGATACCGCGTCAGTGAGACAGCACGCGGACGTGTCGATCGACGACGAGGCAATCTCGCACGTGTTCCGGCTAGCTGCTGGTCTCGAATCGATGGTTCTTGGCGAAGGCCAAGTGCTTGGTCAATTGCGTGACGCGCTGACCCGTTCGCAACTCGATAACACCGTCGGGCCCGAACTGAACGTGATCGTGCAACAAGCGTTGCGCGCGGGGAAGCGGGCTCACGCCGAAACTGGAATCGATAGCTTCGCGCCGTCCGTGGTGACCGCAGCGTTGGCCCAGGCCGGGAGCCAGATTTCGGCCCCAGGCGTTCGTTTCGTGGTTGCCGGAGCCGGCACGATGAGCGTGCTCGCCGTGGTGACGTTGCTTGAGCGGGGTGTGCGTCCCGAACTGATTTCGGTATCCAACCGGGCACTTGGTCGGGCACTCGATCTCTCTGAGAAGCATGGCGTTACCGCCGTCCGTTGGGAAGCGCTCGACGACGCGCTGGCCGACGCAGACGTGCTGATTACCTGCACCGGAGCGATGGACGTGATCTTCGATGCGGAACGCATCGCTCGGGTCGCTGCCAGTGGTCGGAAGCCGGGCGCTGAGCTCATGATTCTCGATTTGGCGTTGCCTCGCGATGTCGGTGCCGACGTTCGGGCACTCGACGGCGTCACCGTGATCGATTTGGCCGCTCTCGCCGACAACGAAGCCGACCAGCAGCGAACCGAGGCGCTTGCTCAGGTGCAGGCGATTGTCGATTGGGAAATCGCCGGACAGCTCGCTGCTCGGCGCCACGCACTCGTGATGCCCACGGTTGTGGCGCTTCGCGATAAAGCCCGCGAGATCGTCGACATAGAGTTTGCTCGGGTAGAAGCTCGCCTATCGGGACTGGACGAGCAAGATAAAAGCGAAGTTCAGGCGGCTCTGCAGCGTGTGGCGCAGAAGTTGATTCATGCGCCGACAGTGCGGTTGAAGGAACTCTCCGAAGCGCAGGAAACCGAAGCGCATACTGATACGCTCGCCACCTTGTTCGAGTTGAATCCCGGGTCGTGGGACGAACCGTACGCCCAGGCAGGTGAGGTCTCATGACTCTCCGTCTAGGCACTCGTGCCAGCCGTTTGGCGATGACTCAAAGCGAACAGGTCGCGGCCAAGCTGCGAGAAATCCACGCGATTGACGTGGAACTCGTTCCGATCTCGACGAGTGCAGACAAGTCGACCGCGTCGTTGAAGGACCTCGCTGCACAACAGAATGGCGTGTTCGTGGCTGCCTTGCGCGAAGTCGTAGTAGCCCGGGACGTGGATTTCGCGGTGCACTCGCTGAAAGATATCCCTACGCAAGCCGATCCGCGACTGACGCTCGCTGCGGTTCCCCGCCGGGCGGATGCTCGCGACGTGTTGGTCGCCCGTGACGGGCTCGACCTCGTGGGACTGCACGACGGCGCACGCATCGGAACCGGCAGCCCGCGACGCGCTAGCCAACTGCGCGCGCTGGGCCGAGGCTTCGAGATTGTTGATATCCGCGGAAACGGGGAAACCCGCATGGCCCGGGTGGGAGAAGACCTCGACGCTGTCGTGATTGCGGCGGCCGGACTCGAACGTCTGGGCATGCTCGATCGAGCCACAGAGGTCCTCGACCCCATTTTGATGCTTCCCGCCCCCGGGCAGGGAGCCCTCGCGTGCGAGTGCCGTGCGGATGACACCGAAACGACTCGCCTTCTGGCTGCTCTCGACGACCCCGACACCCGGGCGACCGTGACGGCCGAACGCGCTCTGCTTGCCACCTTGGAAGCAGGATGCAGCGCACCAGTCGGAGCTCTCGCCGAGATCGCCCTGGGCGATGACGGTGACGAATTGTGGCTGCGTGCAGTCGTCGGAGACACCTCCGGCGCACCAACCATCAGACGATCAACAACCGGAACGACCGATCAGGCTCGTGAACTCGGTGAACAACTCGCACGCGAGATGCTCACCGACGGAGCGGACCGGATCATGGCGTCGTCTAACGAGGAGGACGCCTCATGACAAAAAAGACAAGGAACGACGTGACCACAACCACCGAGTTGCGAGAAGAAACTGCCCAGCCAGTTGCCAAGAAGCCCGAGAAGAAGATGGGCCGAGTTAGTTTCGTAGGAGCAGGACCGGGCGACGCCCGACTCTTGACCGTACGAGCCGCCGAACTCTTGGCAGCCGCCGACGTAGTGATCATCGAATCACCGGAGCAAGCCGCCCTAGTGACCAACGACGCCGAGATCATTGACGGCGGTGTCAACGCCGATGGCGTGGTGTTGACGCATGCCGTGCGTGCGAAGTTGGTCGTGAAGCATGCGAAGACTGGCGCCAACGTGGTGCGTTTGATGACGGGCGCCCCGTTCACTTACGCCACCGGCCCCGAAGAGGCGCTCGCTTGCGTTAAGGCCGATGTTCCGTTCGAGGTTGTGCCGGGCATCTCCTCGGTGGGCGCTGTTCCGGCGTACGCAGGCGTGCCATTGACCACCAAACAGAACCGCGAGTTCAAGGTCGTCAGCGTGGGCGATGCAAACATCGACTGGACCGAACACGCCAACCACGACACGCTCGTACTGTTGTCGGCGGTCAATCGGATCGGCGAAGTCGCTGCGGCACTCGTCGAAGCTGGACGCAGCCCCGAGACGCCGATCTCGATGACTCGTTTGGGCACCACCACCCAGCAGGAAACCATCGTCTCGACGCTGGCAGACATCGCTGCCGACGCCAAGAAGGCCGGCATGACTCCGCCGGCAATCACGGTGATCGGTGACGTGGTGGCCTTGCGCGAATCGCTGTCGTGGTTCGAAACCAAGCCGCTGT
>JAAZCT010000269.1 GCA_012513165.1 Actinomycetales bacterium | reverse complement strand
GGCATGGACGCTTCACACCACCGACCACCAGGTTGCCGGGCGAGGACGTCTCGACCGTTCATTCGAGATGCCCGACCAAGCCGGCGTGGCTGTTTCAGTGCTGCTTCGACCTGCGGCAGACCGCGATCTCACATGGACCTGGTTGCCTTTGATAGTCGGTATCGCAACGTGTGAAGCGTTCGAGACCTTCGGCGTTGAGTCAGTTCTTAAGTGGCCCAACGACGTGCTCACTCCCAAACAGAGGAAGCTTGCCGGGATTTTGGCAGAACGAGTCGAAACTCCCGAAGGCCCGGCTGCGGTGATCGGCGTTGGCGCGAACGTGAGTCTCACGCTCCAAGAATTGCCCACGCCCTCGGCGACATCGCTGCTTTTGGAAAATGCGACCACCACGGACCGGCATCAGATCGTCGCGACGCTCGCGGCAGCGATCCGGAGGTGGACGGAACTCTGGGAATCTGGCGAGAACGCCATGATCGAACAGGCTTACCGCGCCCGCTGCAGCACCATCGGCCAGGAAGTCCGCATCGTTCGGGCCGGGCTCGACGATGTTACGGGAGTTGCTGAAGGGATCGATTCCTTCGGCTGTCTCATCGTGGATGGGCAGCCCTGGAGTGCGGGCGACGTAGTGCACGTGCGGCCGGTTGCATCGAACTGATCGGCCCGTTTGCCCGCAAAACGCCTCAAGCATGGGAAGATCTACGCATGGGTTCCACAGAGAAAATCTTGTTGCCGGGTGAAGACGAGATCGAAACAGTCCGCACGCACATCAAATCCTTGATCCTGCCCTTCATTTTTGGGTTGATCACGATGATTGGTGCCGGATTCGCGATCGGCATGCTCGGAGACTCCGGCAATGGCTCGCTGCGACTGATCGCTGTTGGAATTGCAGTCGTCATTTTGATCATGGTGACGGTGACCCCGTTCCTGCGCTGGCTGACGTGGACGTACACACTCACCAATAAGCGCCTCATCGAACAAAAAGGGATCCTCACGCGTTCGGGCCGCATTATTCCGCTGGCTCGAATCAACGACGTCGCGTTCGAAAAGAGTGTCCTCGACCGGATTTTGGGTTGCGGCACGCTCATCATCCACGATGCAAGCCAACAGGCAGGGCTAAATCTTCATGACATTCCGCAAATTGAAACGTTCCATCGGAACATTTCGAGGCTCGTTATCGACTCACACGAACCCGAAGCTCGGCGAGATGAAACACACTGACCGCACTGGTCTAGTCGAGCAAATCCTCAAAGAAGACCTCAACCTCACCAACGAGCAGGTTGCTGTAGCCGCCGGACTGACCGAAGAGCAAGGGATCCAGCTCTGGCGTAACCTCGGCTTTCCCGACCCCGGAGACGAAGCCGTGTTTGGCAAGTCAGATATCCAAGCTGCGTCAATCGTTGCCGCGACGATCGACCACGGTTTCATGGACGAGCGCACGATTTTCAGGCTTACCCGGGCGCTAGGCCAAACGATGGCGCGATTGGCCGACTGGGAAGTCACGATTCTGGTTGACCAACTCGAATCAGATGTGAGCGAAGGGAAGCGAGACAGTCGCCTCGATGCTGCGCTCGCTATGACGGGTTCGGCCTCAAAAGAGTTCGACCGCCTGTTGCTGCATGTGTGGCATCGGCATTTGGCGGCGGCAGCAATGCGGATAGAGACGCGGGGTTCCAACGAGGAACTGTTGTCCACCACCATGACGGTTGGGTTTGCCGACATGACGCGGTTTACGGCGCTGTCGAACCGGCTCGATCATGTGGAACTGGCTGAGGTGGTCGAAGAGTTCGAGACTCGTTGTGGCGATATCGTGACGGCCGGCGGCGGCCGAATCATCAAGACTCTCGGCGATGCCATGCTCTTCGTACACGCGGACCCGATCGAGGCGACTCATGTTTCACTCGACGTTTTAGCAGGGATCCGCTCACGCCCGAACTTGCCTGACGTTCGGGTCGGCCTTGCCACTGGTTCGGTGGTGAGCCGCTTGGGAGACGTGTTCGGTCCGCCCGTCAACTTGGCCGCCCGCCTGTCGAATGTGGCCCGGGCCAATCGAATCTTGGTAGACCGAGAGACGGCCGATGCAATCGCAGGCGAGTTCGATACCCGAGTGTTGCCACCGCGTCCGATCAAGGGCTTTGGCAATATCTCACCCATCACGGTGACGGAACGACGTGGCTTCACCGTTCGTTAAATGCTGCTGCAGATAGTCTTCCTACTGTGACTTCGCCTGAATTAGCCATCATCGGTGGCGGCCAGTTGGCCCGCATGATGACGCCGCCCGCGATCGCGCTCGGGATCAAGACGCGTTTGCTTGCTGAAGGAGACGACGTCTCGGCGGCGCAAGTCATTCCAGACTACGTTGTCGGATCGCATCTGGTTCTGGCTGATCTGAAGGCCGCCATTGGTGAAGCCCCGGTCGTCACCTTCGATCACGAGCATGTGCCGAGTGAACATTTGGAGGCTCTGTCTGCGGCCGGTCACGCGTGTCGGCCGGGCCCGCACGCGTTGCTGTTTGCTCAAGACAAACTGGCGATGCGCCGGCGACTTACCGAGTTGCAGGTGCCATGTCCGCGTTGGGCGCAGATCCAATCTATGCAAGATGTGCGAGATTTTGGCTTCCCGCTCGTGCTTAAGACGGCTCGAGGTGGCTATGACGGCAAAGGCGTGTGGGTGATCCGCGAGGAGGCCGAGGCCGTCGACATCATCGAGAACGCCACGGTCGAATTATTGGCTGAAGAATTGGTCGATTTCTCACGCGAGTTATCTGCGCAGGTTGCTCGCTCGGCATCGGGCGAAGTTGTGGCCTATCCGGTGGTGGAGTCACGGCAAGAAAACGGCGTGTGCGCTGAGGTGATCGCCCCGGCGCCGAACCTCGATTCGGTGCGCGGCGCTGAGGCGGCGGCGATCGCTCGCTCCGTTGCAGAACGTCTCGACGTGGTGGGCATGCTCGCAGTCGAACTGTTCGAAACCGGCGATGGACGGATCCTCGTCAATGAGCTGGCGATGCGCCCCCACAACACCGGCCACTGGTCGATCGACGGCGCGGTGACGAGCCAGTTCGAGAACCACGTGCGCGCGGTTCTGGACCTGCCGCTGGGGAGCACCGCTCCGGTGTACGCGTGGTCGGTGATGGTGAACATCTTGGGCGGTACCGAGCCTGATCTGGTGGCTCGCCGACGGGTCGCCTTGGCGGCGGAGCCGGATGTGCACATCCATTTGTACGGAAAAGAAGTGAAGCCGGGCCGCAAGGTTGGACATGTCACGGCCTCAGGAACTGATCTAGAGTCAGTTCTGGACCGAGCGCGTCGTAGCGCAGCACTGGTAAAAGGCGAGGAGAACTGACCATGAGCGCAGAGCTAGCCAAAGGTGGGGGCACGCCACGAGTTGGCATCGTGATGGGATCAGATTCTGACTGGCCCACGATGAAGGCCGCTGCCGACGCGGTGGCCGAGTTCGGGGTTGCCTTTGAATCCGACGTGGTTTCTGCACACCGGATGCCAGACGAAATGCTCGAATACGGCCGCCAAGCCCACTGTCGAGGTATTCAGGTAATCATCGCCGGCGCAGGTGGCGCTGCGCACTTGCCAGGGATGCTGGCTGCTGTGACCCCGCTTCCGGTGATCGGCGTACCGGTTGCGTTGAAGTATCTGGACGGCATGGATTCGCTGCTGTCGATCGTGCAAATGCCTGCCGGCGTTCCTGTAGCCACCGTGGCTATTGGGAATGCTCGCAATGCGGGTTTACTCGCAGTTCGGATGTTGGCGATGGCCGACAGCGATCTGCAACGGCAGATGATTGACTTCCAATCGGACTTAGCCGATGTGGCGCGCGCCAAGGGCGCCGTCGTTCGAGGCGACTGATCCAGTATCGGTTCGCGAACCGCGGGGCCATAAGATTCGGTGTGTGACTGACTTTTTTACACTCTCTGAAGAACACCAAGCAATTCGCGAAGCAGCTCGGGCCGTGGCTGAAGCCAAGATCGCCCCGTTTGCTGCCGAGGTTGACGAAGACGCTCGCTACCCGCACGAAGCGGATGCGGCATTGCGCGCTGTCGACTTCCACGCACCTCACGTTCCAGAGCAGTACGGTGGCGCTGGCGCCGACGCGCTTGCCACCGTGTTGGTGATCGAAGAGATCGCTCGCGTGTGCGTCTCCAGTTCCTTAATTCCGGCGGTGAACAAACTGGGGTCGCTCCCGGTTCAGATCGGCGGCAGCGAAGAACTCAAGTCCAAATACCTCGGCAAACTCGCCGCTGGTGAAGGCGGATTCTCATACTGCCTCTCCGAACCAGACGCCGGCTCGGATGCAGCGAACCAGAAGACGCGCGCCGTGCGCGACGGCGACGAGTGGGTGCTCAACGGCGTCAAGCGTTGGATCACCAACGCCGGCGAATCGGAGTACTACACGGTTTTGACGATGACCGATCCAGAAAAGCGCAGCAAGGGCGTCACCGCGTTCGTGGTTGAAAAGTCTGACGAAGGCGTTTCTTTCGGAGCGCCCGAAAAGAAACTCGGAATCAAGGGCTCGCCCACCCGCGAGGTCTACTTCGACAACGTTCGCATTCCGCACGACCGCATGATCGGCAGCGAAGGCGAAGGCTTCGAGATCGCCATGAAGACTCTGGATCACACCCGCGTCACGATCGCGGCTCAAGCTGTCGGTGTGGCTCAGGGCGCATTGGACTATGCGCTTGGTTATGTGCAGGAACGTAAGCAGTTCGGCAAGCCGGTCGCTGACTTCCAGGGCCTGCAGTTCATGATCGCCGATATGGGCATGAAGGTTGAAGCCGCTCGTCAACTCACCTATGCAGCCGCTGGTCGCTCCGAGCGTGGCGACAAGGACCTCACCTTCTTCGGTGCTGCGGCCAAAGCGTTCGCTTCGGACACGGCCATGCAGGTCACCACAGACGCAGTGCAGTTGCTTGGCGGTTACGGCTTTACCCGTGACTATCCCGTCGAGCGCATGATGCGCGACGCCAAGATCACGCAGATCTACGAAGGCACCAACCAAGTGCAGCGCATCGTGATGGCACGGCAGCTCCTCGCAGGCATTCAGTCAACGCTTTAGTTCCACCGGCGCCATGTTGGTTTAGCGGACTGGGTAGGATTCTGGCCTATGACCCAGATCACATCCAGCGGTTCGCGTGGTTCACGAATGGCGGCAGTAGCCGTCAGCGCGATGCTTGTGTTGGCCGCTTGTTCCGGTTCCGGCGATGCCTCTCACAAGGCTGCTCCCAAAGATGAGTCCTTCTATGTGGCACCTCAAGACTTGTCAGATTATTCTGCTGGCGACCTGATTTGGTCGCGTGACTATGAGGGCCCGAACGCGATTGACGGTGCCGAGAACTCGCTGGTGCTTTACGCGCAAGAAGCGCATGATGGGGCCGGACTCGTCGGCGTCTCGGGCATTGTTTCGGTACCCAAAGGTGAAGCTCCGGTCGGCGGCTGGCCGGTCATCAGTTGGGGTCACGGCTCAACCGGCATGGCTGACCGGTGCGCCCCGTCCTGGGACAAAGTCAAACCCGACAACGACTTCGTCAACGAGCAGTTTGTGGGCGAGTGGATCGGCAAAGGCTACGCCGTGGTGCGCTCTGATTATGAAGGTCTCGGCACTCCGGGTGATCACCCCTACCTCATCGGTCCGTCAGCAGGTCGTTCCGTGTTGGGGATTGTCGCGGCAGCGCGCGAACTTGATTCGGACTTAAGCAACAACGTGGTGCTGGTGGGTCACTCTCAAGGTGGCCACGCGGCCTTGTGGGGTGCTTCGATGGCCGAAAGCGCGCGCGATCTGAACGTTCAAGGGGTGGTCGCTTTCGCGCCACCTTCGCATTTGGCCGGTGCGCTCGAAGCGGTTATCGGCGGCATGGCTAATGCGCCTTCGGGAATGATCGCCGTGGTCCTGCGCGGCTTGGAGATCGGGCACCCGGACGATGTGGACCCGAGCACGGTGCTGCTGCCCGCAGGTCTAGCCAAGTACCCGAAGATCGACGATGCCTGTTTCGGCGAACTATTTGAACCAGAACTTTTCGGCAGTCTCCCCGTTGCGGAATTTGGCAACCAAGAAGCGGACATGACGTTGGTCAAAGGGAAGCTGAACGCGAATGATCCCGCGTTCAGGACGATCAATGTTCCGGTGCTGGTGGCCCAAGGAAGTCAAGACATGACCGTCCCTTCGATCATGACGAACTTCCTCGCGGAAGAGTTTGAGAAAAAGGGTTTTGACTTCGTTTACTTGACCTACCCCAAGGCCGACCACAACTCGGTGTTAGTCGAGTCGAGGGACTCAGCGAACCAGTTCATTGACAAAGCGTTCAACGGCTCGAAATAGTCCGACGCAGGTTCACTCTTCCAGGCCGTTGTCGGTGCACAAAGCGCCCAGTTGTTCTGCAGTTCCGTTGCGCAGGTGGGTGAAGTAGGAGTTTGCGCGCTCAGCGTCCCACGTGACTCGCAGATCGCGAATAGGGACCGTGCAATTGACTCCCGCGCCGCTCATCGCATTGCTCAAAGCCCATGCGAATCGCGCGAACTCGATCATCGAGACGTTTTCGCTCACCGCGATCGCCGATGCCGCCGAGTTATTCACTTGGGCCCAGCGCAGCGGGTTGAGGAACGTGGCTGGGGTGAGCACCGCTGTGCCGATCCCGCCGATCACTTCGCGCTGAGACTGGCCCCGAGCGATATCCCCGGTGGGGAACGACTTGCGATTGCGTGAATAGGCGAGCGCCGTCTTGCCGTCCACGATCTGGCATCCGGCCTTGATGTCGAGTTTGGAGTCTTTGTCTTTCAGCTCGCGTTCGGGACACACCTCGATGCCGCCGACCGCGTCGACGACCGACACCAAACTATCGAAGCCGACCAGTACCAAACCGTCGATCCTGAGCCCAGTCTCAGCTTCGAGCGTCTGCACGAGAAGCGGCGCGCCGCCGTATGCGTAAGCTGCGTTGACTTTCGTGCGGCCGTGGCCGGGGATCTGGACCAGCGAGTCGCGTGGGATTGAGGTGAGAACCGTCGGGCCAGACCCGAACGTCAACAGCATGATCGTGTCGGTGCGCCCTCTCGAACGATCGTTGGGACGGGCGTCGGTGCCTGCAACGATGAACGTGGTGGTGGCGCCCGAGGCGGGTCGATCGAAACCTGGATCTGCGTCGATGCGAGCGATGTCCTGCCAAGCCACGAGCGGTACGGCGATCATGAAAATCAACCAAGCCACGAACAACAACATCAGAAGCCGGAAGAAGCCGCCCTTGCGACGACGCTTTTGCTTCGTGGCGGATGTTTTCGGCAGCACCGGGGGAGGAATTTCGGAGCGCGATCCCGGATTGGAAGGCTGGACGGTGGTTCGAGGAGCGTCTGGCGCATATAGCCAGTCGTATCCATCGCTTTCTTGCCCGATTCCCATGCTGTGACGCTACCGGACGGTTCCACACCAGCCGGGAAATGACGCGCTAGTCCGGCGCGTCAAACCCGGAGACTTGTCTAACCATTTCATACTGGAGTCGACCAGCGGATGACTCGACCGTTGAGGAAACTCATGACGAATATCAATTACAGCGCACTAGGCGGCTCGTATCAGGATCCAGCAGACGAATCGTCGCGGATCCAATTTCGCCGTTCCCTTTCGCTTGTCTTGATGTCTTTGCTCATCCCCGGATCGGCCCAACTTGCGGCCGGCAATCGACAACTCGGCCGAATCGCACTACGAGTCTGGATGGGAGCAATCGGGGCGCTTGCGCTGTTGGGTCTGTTGTCGCTGCTCTCGCGTTCCTTGTTCCTCACTCTGGTCATGAATCCGCTCGTCCTGACGCTCGGGCGCTGGATTCTGATCGGTCTGGCACTTGCCTGGGCCTATGTCATTTTCGACGCTTGGAGACTGGGCCGGCCACTCGAACAAAAAAGTTCTCACCGCATTGCGGGAACGGCGGTTGGCACTGTCTCCATCATGGCGACGGTGGGCGCCCTCTTTTTCGCTTCGCACGCGGTGGCGGTCGTGAACGATGTCAGCGGCGAGGTATTCGTGAGCGAATCGGTCACGAAGCCGCACGACGGCCGATACAACATCTTGTTGCTGGGAGCTGACTCCGGAAAAGACCGAAACGGCTTGCGTCCAGATTCCATCAATATCGCCAGCGTTGACGCCAAGACCGGCCGCGCGGTGCTGGTGGGCCTGCCTCGCAATCTGCAGAATGTTCCGTTTCCCGCGGGTTCGCCGATGGACCAAGAGTTCCCGAACGGATTCGACTGCGAAGGCTGCTATTTGAACGCGGTCAATACCTGGGCCGAAGACCATAAGGATCGTTTCCCGGAGAAGAACCCCGGAATCAACGCCACCATTGGAGCGGCCGAAGAAGTGACCGGGCTCAAGATCAACTACTACGCACTCGTCAACATGAAGGGCTTCTCGAAGCTTGTCGATTCGGTAGGCGGAGTGAAGATCAACGTCCGGGAGCGAACCGCGATCGGTGGAATAGGCTCTCCCATTCGCGGCTGGATCGAGCCGGGCGAACAACAGCTCACCGGTGACGAGGCACTCTGGTACGCACGTTCGCGCGTCATGAACGACGACTGGTCACGCATGGGCCGCCAAAAGTGCGTGATCAATGCGATGGTGCAACAACTGAACCCGCAAAAAGTGCTGCTCAATATGAACGAGATCGCGAAGTCGGGTTCGGCCATGATCACGACGAGCGTCCCGCGCCAAGATATGCCAGTTTTTGTGAATCTGGCACTTGAAACTCGTAAGAGCCCCATCGCCTCGGTGTCGATCGTCCCACCAGAAATCAACACATCTGACCCGGACTACACCAAAGTGCGTCGGATGATCGAAACAGCCATCGAGGAATCTGAGACAGCCGGAACCACGCGGGCCAAGCTCGAAACCGCGCGCTTGGATCCGATCGACTTGAACCCCGCAAAGAAAGAGCCGAAGAAAGCCAACCAAAGCAAGGACCTTGGCAACTCGTGCTGAGCTCCTAGCGGGGCGAGTTTTCACAATTTGGTGATATCGGGGAGAATATGCTCTGGAAGTTCCAAGAACCGGAGTTACGTTTGTGAGCCGTACGACGAGACCTTCAAGGGTCGCAGCTAGGGGTGGCTTTCGACGCGCCCTCGCGCTCCTCGTGGGGGCCATCGTTTGGCCCGGTTCAGCGCAGTTCATCGCAGGCCGACGCGTGCTCGGCGCCATCGTGATGACGCTTGTCGCAGGGTTCGGGATAACGTGCGCCGTCTTGTGGTTCATGTACCAACCGTCTCGCTCGGATCTCATCAATGCCGTGACCAGCGGCCCGGCCTTGGGAATTGCCCGCTGGGCGTTCGTCGGAGTTGTCGCGGCATGGCTGCTGTTGTTCATTGACGCCTGGCGCCTGGCAACGATCCCGAACATGGGGATCATGCGAAAGTTGGGCGTTTCCCTCCTCAGTGTCGTCGTGATCGCGGGAGCGTCTGGCGTTGGCTTCGTGGGTTGGACAACCGCATCGGCCTCAAAGAAGGTTGTCGAGAGCGTATTCACCGCGACAGTCGAAAAGCCGCCGCTCGAAGGGCGTTACAACATCCTGCTGGTCGGCGCCGATTCCGGCAAGGGTCGAACCGGGATGCGCCCCGACTCCATGAACGTGGTCAGCATCGACGCCGCGACTGGCGTTCCGGTGATGATCTCGCTGCCGCGCAACCTGCAGAAGGTGCCGTTCGTGGACGGCTCGCCCATGCAGCAGATTTACCCGTACGGATATAACTGCGGAACAGAATGTCTGCTGAATGCGGTCCATACGGCAGCCAGCAACCGTGCTGATCTTTACCCAGACAGCGTCGACCCAGGGATGTCGGCCACGATCGACGCTGTCGAGGGCGTTACCGGCTTGTCCATCAACTATCACATCGTGGTGAACATGAAGGGCTTTTCCAAACTCGTGGATGCCATCGGTGGAGTCGAGATGGACATCGACAAGCCGATTGCCATGTTCGGAAAAGAAGATTCGTGGAAGAACGAGTACATTCCTGCAGGTAAGCAACGGCTAGATGGCCGTCAAGCGCTGTGGTACGGACGTAGTCGCTACGGCGCGGACGACTATTCGCGCATGGGTCGGCAGAAGTGCCTGCTGCGAGCGATTGCGAACCAGGCCACTCCGCAG
Source organism: Actinomycetales bacterium (assembly GCA_012513165.1). Lineage (GTDB taxonomy): Bacteria > Actinomycetota > Actinomycetes > Propionibacteriales > Nocardioidaceae > Aeromicrobium. The sequence continues at coordinate 2,573 of JAAZCT010000269.1, read as the reverse complement.
ACAGTGCTGTTGAAGGCGTCGGGTATTGCCGAGAGTTCGGCCGACATGTTGTCAACGGATATCCCCGCCACCGAACTGGGCGCATTCGGCGATCTGGCGCTCAAATCGCGCAATCAGCCCATGGCGACGTTGTCGATCGTGCCGCCGTTGTATTCGACGGTGAACCCGAACTTCGAACAGATTCGGTCCGACATCGCTGATCTGATCGCCAAGAGTGAACGAGAAGCGGTCCTGCGTGAGCAAGCCAAGCGGACCACAGCGACGCCTAAGCCCTCGAAACCAGCCCCGAGCGCCACGCCGAGCCCTAGCGAGAGTTCGGGTACGACGAACAACACGGACGATCTCGACTCGCTCTGCTAGAGGGTTTCAACGCTGGTTTGCTTCGTAAGCCGCGATCACTTCGTCGGGGTCGCCATCCATCTTGAGGACGCCTTTTTCGATCCAGATCACGCGGTTGCAGGTATCTCGAATGGAACTCATCGAGTGGCTCACGAGGAACACCGTTCCGGCGTTGTCGCGGATCTCGCGGATTCGCTTCTCGCTTCGACGTCGGAACGCTTGGTCACCGACGGCCAACGCTTCGTCGACGATGAGGATCTCGTGATCCTTTACTGTCGCGATTGCGAACTTGAGTCGGGCAGTCATTCCCGAGGAATAGGTACGCATCGGCAAGTCGATGAACTTGCGGATTCCCGAGAAATCAACGATCTCATCGTAGAGGGCTTCAATCTCGGACTTGGTGAACCCCAAGGCCAGGCCGCCGAGAATCACATTTCTAGCTCCAGAGAGGTCTTTAATCAGCGCAGCGCCGACCCCCAACATGCTGGGGCGGGCAGAAGCCCAAATCTCGCCTTTGCTGGTGGGCGTAAGCCCGGTGATGGCGCGCATCAGCGTCGACTTCCCGGAACCGTTCGACCCGATGACTCCGATTGAGTCTTGCTCGTACGCAACGAAGGAAACTCCCTTGAGCGCATGAACCGTGCGCATCTGGCGTCGCCGCTGACCCAGGCTGCGTTTCGTGTCGGCCGCCGTGGCTTTCTTGCCGGTGGCAAGCACTTGGTACTCGACGTGAATGTCGTCGACGATGACGACGGGGCGGCGATCAGTTGACTCGGCCATAACGCTCCTCCGCTCGCCAGAAGAATACGATTCCAACCAGAAGCAATCCCGTGGCCCATCCGCTGACAATCCACCACAACTGTGGGTTCACGTCATAGATCGGGCTCGAATCAAGCAGGATGCTTCGCCCAAGGGTCAGGAACGCGTAAACAGGCTGGTAGTGCACCGCCGCAACCAATTCGGGATGGGTAGCGAAACGCACATCGAAACTAAAGAAGATGCCCGTTGTGTAGAAAATGAAACGCGTGAAGAACGGGATCAGGTTAGAAAGATCTCGAATGTGGACCGTCAAGCGCGCCACGACCAGAGCCATCCCAAGGCAGAAGGCGTAGAACAGCAAGGCCAGAGGGACGATCAGTAGCCACGTAAACGTCGGACGATGGCCCATCACGATCAAGATGAGCATCAGCAGACCCAAGGTGGGCACGAGTTGTATGAACTTCTGGGTCACCACGGAAACCGGAAGCGACATTCGCGGGAAAGACAGACTCTGGACCAGTGCTTGATTCGAGGTAATGGCCTTGGCGCCGGCTCCGAGACTTCCGGAGAAGAACTCGAATAGGAATACCCCGATCAGGAGAAACTCGAGGAAATCGGGCGTGCTCTGTCGGCTCTTCATCAGAGTGCCAAAAACCAGCCCGAACACTGCGGCATTGAGCAGCGGCTTGAGCAACACCCAGCCTAGGCCTAGGCGGTTTCGCTGGTTTTCGGCTTCGATGCGGAATTTCGCGAGCGAATAGATAAAGTCGCGTCGCTTGATTACCTCTTTGAGGTAAACGAAAAGCGGCGGACGCCCACCGACCCGTGTGAGGCCGAGCGCCTCTGGATCGTGCGTTGTAGCGGGCATGTGTCTGTGATCCTCGTTAGTTGGGCCTGGCCACTGGTTTCTTCGTCGTGGGCAAGCAAATTTTGACGACTGGTCGAGTCTAGAGCACGAATACCAACCTGTGGGAGTGAGTCGTGCACTGTCGACGATTTGCTAGTAGGCCGTCACGCGCTCTTGCTCGACGATTCGCTGGATATCCTCATCGGTGCCGTGCCGGACGACCACGAGTGAACCTCCGCCCACGATGGCGCTCACGAGTAGGTGCGCATCATGCGCGAGAGAAGTGCCGCTAGCCAGCGTTCGCTGAGAATTCCCGGCGCCCGCGGCGGTCAATGCCTCTTCATGGGTGACGACCATGCCGTCGAGCTCCCATGCGGGTTCCTGCGGCGATGGTTCAGCGAAAGCGTCGAAATAGTCGGAATGCGACAGTACATCCACACCGATATCGATGAAACCTGCGGGCGGTTGCCCGAAACGCATGCCAAACGGGGCCAAGGCGGAGGCCAGCTTGATCGGTTCGGTGGCGTCCAGGTCGGGGCCAGTCAGGGCGATGTCCGCCTCGGTATCCGACACAACGACACCCGTGTTCCAGCAGGAGAGCAGCCAGACGAAACGCAGCCACTGAGGT
>JAAZCT010000268.1 GCA_012513165.1 Actinomycetales bacterium | reverse complement strand
CCTCACACACTGGCCGATACCTCGGACCGGTTTTGGAGGCGCATAGCGTGGAACAAACGTAGGGTAGACCCGTGGCCGACCCTTCTACGTATCGTCCGGCAGCGGGCGAGATTCCCACATCACCGGGCGTCTACAGGTTCTTCGATCGAGATGGTCGAGTCATCTATGTGGGGAAAGCGAAATCGCTACGCCCACGTCTGAGTTCCTACTTTCAGGATCTCGCAGGTCTGCATCCACGCACCCAGAACATGGTGCTGACCGCAGTGCGGGTCGAGTGGACGGTCGTCCAGACTGAAGTAGAAGCTCTGGCGCTGGAATACACGTGGATCAAAGAGTTTTCACCCCGATTCAACGTCAAGTTCCGAGACGACAAGTCCTATCCCTGGCTGGCGGTGACAGTTGGCGAGCGCATTCCGCGTGTCACTGTCATGCGCGGCGACCACAAAAAGGGAGTTCGCTATTTTGGGCCCTACGCTCAAGCGTGGGCGATCCGAGAGACAGTAGACGCGCTGCTACGGGTTTTTCCGATGCGTTCCTGTTCTGCTGCGGTATATCGACGTGCTGAGCTTGCCGGTCGGCCCTGTCTGCTCGGTGACATCGGCAAATGTGCGGCGCCATGCGTCGGTCGGGTCTCGGCCGAGGAACACGACGACATTGTCGATGGCTTCTTGGGTTTCATGAGCGGCAATACGAAAGAAGTTGTCGCGAGCATCACCGCTGAAATGACTGAAGCTGCGGCCGCTCAGGAATACGAACTCGCAGGCAAATATCGCGATAACTTGCTTGCCCTCAACAGTGCGCTCGAACGTCAGTCAGTCGTGTTCACCGACGAAACAGATGCTGACGTTCTGGGCTTCGCGGACGACCCGCTGGAGATCGCCGTCTATATATTCTCGGTTCGCGGTGGACGGATTCGCGGGCAACGCGGCTGGGTCGCTGAAAAGGACGAGGACCTTTCGTTCGCAGAGTTGATACAACGCGCGTTGATGATGCTCTACACGGAACACGCGGAGACCGCGATTCCGCGCGAAATTCTTGTTCCGGAACTTCCCGCCGAAGCAGGAACTCTGACCGAACTGCTCAAACAACAGCGCCAAGCCGCCGTGGACATTCGTGTTCCCAAGCGCGGGGACAAGCGCATTCTGCTCGAGACCGTGCAGACAAATGCAGCCCAAGTATTGAACAGACATAAGATCAGTCGCGCTGGCGACCTAACAAACCGCAGCCAAGCCCTCGAGGAAATCCAGCAGGCGCTCGATCTCGTAGATCCGCCCTTGCGGATCGAGTGTTTCGATATTTCACACACGCAAGGATCGTTTCCGGTCGGCTCGATGGTGGTGTTCGAAGACGGACTTCCCAAGAAGAATCAGTACCGACGGTTCTCGGTTCAGACCCAAAAAAATAACGACGTCGCGTCCATGGCCGAAGTAGTGTCGCGCAGGCTTGCACACTTGGAAAAGGTGTCCGCCACCGAAGCATCACCCTCCGGGCCAGTGAACGCGGAGGATCAACCCAGGGAACGGGTGAGTTTCAGCTACCGACCATCGTTGCTAGTTATTGACGGGGGAGCGCCGCAAGTCAATGCGGTTCAAGATGTCCTCGACTCTTTGAGAATCACAGATATCGCCGTGTGCGGGTTAGCGAAACGGCTCGAAGAAGTGTGG
>JAAZCT010000267.1 GCA_012513165.1 Actinomycetales bacterium | reverse complement strand
GTTCCTCGGTGGAGCCTTAGGCAATCTGATCGATCGAGTCTTCCGCGAACCGGGATTCCTCAAGGGGCACGTGGTTGACTTCATCAACTACAACGGCTGGTTTGTGGGGAACGTGGCCGACATTGCCTTGACGCTTGCTGCCATCATGGTGGTGTTGCGTTCGTGGCAGGGAGTCAAACTCGACGGCACCCGCGACGCACCAGAACCGACCACAGACTAAGGCGAGGAATTCATGACCCAGCAGACCCGATCGGTGCTCATTCCCGAGGGGCTTGCTGGCGAACGCGTGGATGTTGCCGTATCGCGGCTCTTCGGTCTGTCGCGGACTCGCGCCGGGCAATTGGTCGCCGACGGGCTGGTCTTGCTGGACGGCAGAGCGACTAGCAAATCCGAACGAGTCGAACCGGATCTCATGCTCGAAGCCACGATCCCAGCAATGCGCGTCGCTGAGGTTGTCCCGATGGCAGTCGATGGCATGCGCGTGGTGTTCGAGGACGATGACCTGATCGTGGTGGACAAGCCCTCGGGTGTCGCGGCTCATCCCAGCGTCGGCTGGACCGGCCCCACGGTGTCGGGACATTTGGCTCAAATCGGCGTGCGGATCTCCACCTCGGGCGCCCCTGAGCGTCAAGGAATCGTGCAACGGCTCGACGTAGGCACCAGCGGCCTGATGATGGTGGCCAAGTCCGAACTGGCATACACCGTGTTGAAACAAGCGTTCCGCGATCGGGTGATCGACAAGACCTACCACGCGCTGGTGCAGGGGCATCCCGATCCGCATACCGGCACCATCGACGCGCCGATCGCACGTCACCCGAAACACGACTACAAGTTCACCGTGCGCTCCGATGGACGCCACAGCATCACTCACTACGAGACCCTCGAAGCGCACCGCTATGCCTCGCTGCTGAGCATCAAGCTCGAAACCGGTCGAACGCATCAGATTCGTGTGCACATGAGCGCCCTGCATCATCCGTGCGTGGGCGACCCGCTCTATGGTTCGGATCCGACGCTGACGGCCAAAGTCGGTTTAGAACGCCAATGGCTCCAAGCATTGAAACTCGGTTTTGACCATCCGCGCACCGGCGAGCGTATTGAAGTCGAATCCGGTTACCCCGACGACTTACAACACGCGTTGGATGTCATTCGCGAACTGTCCTGACGCGCCGCACAGCGCAGGGTTTCAGAAGCTGGCGCAAGCCTGTCACAATGGCGTATGACCTTTTTTGCGCGCCAATCAGACAAGTTGAGGGATGTGCTCTATGACATCCGTGGCCCTGTCAGCGCGCAGGCGGCCCAGTTGGAGGCCGAAGGGCACCGCATTCTGAAACTGAATATCGGCAATCCGCAACCATTCGGTTTCGATGCGCCCGCAGAGATCCTGCAAGACGTCATCGCAGGATTGCCCACGGCGCAGGGCTATTCCGATTCCCGAGGGATCCAATCGGCCCGACGTGCCGTCGTGCACCACTATCAGTTGATCGAGGGCTTCCCTGCACTCGACATTGACGATGTCTGGCTCGGTAACGGCGTCTCGGAACTCATTCAGATCGCCTTGCAGGCGCTGCTCAACAACGGCGATGAAGTGCTGATTCCGTCGCCGGACTATCCCTTGTGGACGGCTGTCACGAATTTGGCTGGCGGCGTACCAGTGCACTATTTGTGCGACGAAGAAAACGAGTGGAACCCAGATCTGGAAGATCTGGAATCGAAGATCACCGATCGCACTCGCGTGATTGTGGTGATCAATCCGAACAATCCAACCGGTGCGGTCTATTCGCGTGAAACGTTGGAACGGATTGCAGAACTTGCCCGCAAACACGATCTGATTCTGATGTCGGATGAAATCTACGACAAGATCCTCTACGACGACGCCGTCCACATCCCGATGGCAACGATCTCTCCAGATGTGCTCACGTTGACATTTAACGGGCTCTCGAAGGCTTACCGGGTGTGCGGCTATCGCACGGGCTGGGTGGTCGTGACCGGCCCACTCGAGCGGGCACGTGACTACCTCGAAGGCATCACGCTCTTGGCGTCGATGCGCTTGTGCCCGAACGTTCCGGCACAGAACGCGATCCAAGTGGCGCTGGGCGGATACCAGTCGATCAATGAGTTGATCCTGCCTGGCGGCCGTTTGTTGGAGCAGCGCGATGTTGCGGTCGAAGAGCTGCGCAAGATTCCTGGCGTCAGCGTGGTCAAGCCGCGCGGCGCTTTGTACGCGTTCCCGAAGCTCGATCCCGAGATGTATCCGATCAAAGACGATCAACAGTTCGCGCTCGATCTGCTGCTCGCTGAAAAGATTTTGATCACCCAAGGAACGGGCTTCAACTGGCCCACTCCGGATCACTTGCGCATCGTGACCCTGCCCTGGGCTCGCGACTTGCGTGAAGCGATCGAACGGATGGGCAATTTCCTTTCCACCTACCGACAGGACTGACATGCTGATCACCGAATGGACGGTCAGCACGTGGCCCGTGTG
>JAAZCT010000033.1 GCA_012513165.1 Actinomycetales bacterium | reverse complement strand
TCCGGGGCTGTTGATGTAGATGCTGATATCGCGGTCTGGGTCCATCGACTGCAAGCACAACAACTGCGCGGTGACTGCGTTGGCTACATCGTCGCTGATGGGGGTGCCCAAGAAGATAATGCGATCTTCGAAGAGTTTCGCGTAGGGATCGATCCGGCGAACGCCATAGGAGGTGCGCTCTTCCCACTGTGGAATGTAGTAGCTCATCGGATGTCTCCTGCGTTCGATACGACCTGATCAATCAGGCCGTACTCTTTGGCTTGAATAGGTGTGAACCAGCGGTCGCGATCCGAATCAAGTTCGATCTGCTCGACCGTTTGTCCCGAGTGCAACGACTGCAGCTCGTTGAGTTGCTTCTTCAACAAGATCGACTGTTCGGCCTGAATCTTGATGTCGGATGCTGAGCCGCCGATGCCGCCGGAAGGCTGGTGCATCATGATGCGTGCGTGAGGCAAGGCGTAACGCTTGCCGGGGGTGCCGGCCGCGAGCAGGAACTGTCCCATCGATGCGGCCAAGCCCATACCGAGCGTGACGACATCGTTCGAGATGTATTGCATCGTGTCGTACATCGCCATGCCCGCGTCGACGGATCCGCCGGGACTGTTGATGTAGAAGTAGATATCCGACTCTGGGTCTTCTGCGTTGAGCAGCAAGAGCTGCGCGCAGATCGCGTTCGCATTCGTGTCTCGAACTTCAGAGCCGAGAAAGATGATGCGTTCTTTAAGCAGTCGGTGGTAGATGTGGCCGTCCAGATCGGAGGGGCCGGCATCCACGGACATGAGATGTGGGCTGTTCGATGAGTTCACGTGTTCGACCCTAGACCGAGAATGGGCAGAACTCACGCGACTTGGCCCCGTGTTCGCCGAAGGCGTAACGAAAACCTTCTGTTACCCGGCTTCAACTTCGGCTTTGATCCGCGAAAGAGTCTTGTTCATGCCTCGCTCAAGGTGAGTTTCAAAGCGTTCCGCGCCGGTCATAAAGTTCTTCACCAAAAACTTGGAAAGTTTCGACGTGCCGTGGGGTGCATGCCGTTCGTGAGTGACGCGAGTCCCGGTGGGAGTCTCCTCAAGCCCATACGACCAGATCGTCCAGTTCTCAAGAATCTTAAAACTGATTCGCCGATTCGGCTCGAACTCGATCACCTGGGAACGAGTCGGCCACCACAATTTGCCCTCATGATTGATGTTTAGTGTTCGAGTGCCCAACGCCACGTCCCCGCCGCGCACAAACATGCGGTGACACTGGGGGCTCCATTCGCCCATGCGTTGCAGGTCGCTCACCAAGGCCCAAACTTGCTCGGGGGTAGCGTCGACTTCGATGGTGGCGGTGATGAGTTCTCGGTTAGCCATACGGGCGAGCCTATCCCTCGATCGCCACCAGCGGGGCGGAGATCTCATTAATGAGACCGATCAGACTCGACCCAACCTGCTCGTGACGCAACTCGTAGCCCATGAGCGTCCCCCAACGCAGGCTCCACTCGGTCATCACGTAGTGGTGGTTTGCCCACGGCAGCGGCCCCACCGCGAGTCGATCTAGCCCCCAGCAGCCGGTGACGTCGCGGTCGGTCCATTCGGTGCTGCTCACGACTGCGCGCCGCAAAGTAGTCACTCCTGGGGCGCCGTGCGTGATCCGTGGCTTCAGCACTTTGGGCGTGAACGCGATGGAAGCTTGTTGGGTCTTCTCGGCGAAATGCCCGGCCTGAGGCACGCCGAGGAACACGGCATCGCGTACCCGGAACGTCCAGTCGGCTTGGGTGACTTGCGCATGGTTGATTGCCGAGCGAATCACCAGTCCGCCCATGCCATGCCCGACGAGCGTGATCCGACGAACTGCCACCGGCCAGGCGAGCAACAGTTGCGACAACAGAGCCGACAAGTGGGTGCCGTTCTCAGTCGGCGCCAAACCGGTGTTGTAGCGAACCAACACCGAAGTGGACTCAGTTTGATCCTCGACGAGAGTGCCAAAACCGTGACCGTCCGGACCGACCCAAACTTCCTCCGACTCGCAAAGTCCGTGCACAAAAACAGTGAGGTGATCGCTGGCTGCCGGAAAAGCCTGACTCAGCCACCAGGTGGACGCCGGGACGTCAACGCCGTCATTGCGAATCGTCATGACGATCGTTTGCGGATCACTCGCGAGGCGCAACTGATCCCCTACGAGACCGTTGACGGCCGCTCGGAGTTTGCGGCCAGTCGCGCTCGTATCCATCGGCGCACCGATGCCTCGCGAAGCGAGACCGCGCGCAACGAGACTCCCCGCGCGCAATCCCCCAGAAAGCGCGCCATACACAGTGCTACTGACAGCGTCGTGCACGAGTTGCGGCCCGCGACTACCCATGACTCTTGTGGCGCCAAACGCCCGATAGGCCAACCGCGCGTGAGTTCGGCGAATCGAATCCAACACAACAGACTCGCCGTACTCGAGTGCGAGTGCGGCGGCATCTGTGGTTCTGGCCGAATCGGGGATCACGTCTCTATCGTCTCAAAAAAGGACGGCCCGTGGATAGTGATCCACGGGCCGAACTTATGAGGCTTTCGTCTCAGGCGTCTTCGCTGGTTTCAGCTTCTTCCGCTACTTCGTCTGCGAACGATCCGTCCGCCTGCAGTTTGCTGAGGTCGATGGTGTTGCCCGATTCGTCGGTCACCGTAGCACCTTCGACGAGTGCAGCGAGTGCCTTGCCGCGCAACACTTCGGAGATCATTTCCGGAACGTGGTTGTGTTCCATCAGGTGCTGCACGTAAGCGTTCGGGTCGTCGCCCGATTCCTGAGCGCGACGCATGATGTGGGCGCTGAGTTCGTCGTTATCGATGCCGTAGTCGCCGTCTTCGACGAGTTGGTCGAGCACGAACTGAGCAACAATCGAATCGCGAACGTTCTTGTCGAGGTCAGCTTCGAACTCTTCAAGCGTCTTGCCCTCGTCTGCGAGGTAGTGATCGATCGTCAAACCGGCCTGAGCCAACTGCTGATCCATCTGCTGGCGACGAGCGCCAACTTCCGCCTCGAGGAAACCGTCAGGCAACGGAGCGTCAACGGCACTAACGATCTGTTCGAGAACGAGATCGCGTGCCGAAGCGGCCTGTTCCATGCGCTTGCCGCGGGTCAGACGCTCGGTGAGGTCTGCTCGCAGTTCAGCGATGGTGTCGAACTGGGAAACCATTTGAGCCAGTTCATCGTCGAGTGCAGGTAGTTCCTGTTCGCGAACTTCGGTCAGGGTGACCGTGACGTCAACTTCCTTGCCAGCCAGTTCGCCGCCCACCAAGGTGGTACTGAACGTGTTCGAGGCGCCCTTTTCCAAGGCAATCAGCGCTTCGTCGAGGCCTTCGATCATGGTGGCTTGGCCGATCACGTACGGCAAGCCGCTCGCTTGGGCTTCCTCGATGACCGTTCCGTCTTTTTCAGCGGCAGACAGTTCGATGGTGACCGAATCGCCGTCAACAGCGGCACGCTCTACTTCGGTGTACGTAGCGAAGTTCTCGCGCAGCGCTTCGAGCTGATCGGCCACGTCTTCGTCCGTGACGTCAGCGTCGGCAACGGATACCGAGATGCCGGCGGTGTCTGGGAGTTCGAGTGCGGGGCGGACATCAACCTCAGCGACGAGTTCGATGGTTTCTCCGTCTTCAAACTTGGTGAGATCCATTTCTGGCTGACCCAAAGGAACCGTGCCGGTTTCTTGCAACGCGGCCTGGTACCAGGTGGGAAGAATCGAGTTGAGTGCTTCATCGAGAACTGCACCGCGTCCGACGCGCTGATCAACCACAGCAGCAGGAACTTTGCCTTTACGGAATCCAGGAACCTGGATTTGTGAACCGATGGTCTTGTAGGCCTTGTCGAGGCTGGGCTTGAAATCCTCGAAGGGCACCTCGATGGTCAACTTGACCCGGGTCGGGCTCAGCGATTCGGTGCTGCTCTTCACGTGTCTACTCCTGTGGGATTGCGCGGTTTTCGACCCGTGGACAGAACGCTGGGCCATCGTTCAGTGTACGGGGCGGCGCACAGCCCGAAACACGTGGGCCGTACACTTCTAAGGCCGAGTGATCGGCACCGGGATGTGGCGCAGTTTGGTAGCGCACCCGCTTTGGGAGCGGGGGGCCGGGGGTTCGAATCCCTCCATCCCGACAAAGGCCCGAATCGTCCGCGATTTCGGGCTTTTTTGTTGCCC
>JAAZCT010000266.1 GCA_012513165.1 Actinomycetales bacterium | reverse complement strand
CCGAATTGAGCCGTGAAATCGCGTCGCTCGGTATCTACCCAGCCGTGGATCCCTTGACCTCGACTTCGCGTATCCTCGATCCGCGGTACATCGCCGACGATCACTACCAGACCGCTAACCGCGTCAAGTCGATCTTGCAGCGCAACAAGGAACTCCAAGACATCATCGCGATTCTTGGTGTTGATGAACTGTCCGAAGAAGACCGTACGATCGTGTCGCGTGCACGTCGTATCCAGCGTTTCCTCTCGCAGAACACCTACGTTGCCAAGCAGTTCACCGGCATCGAAGGCTCCACGGTTCCGCTCGACGAAACCATCGACGCCTTCACGAAGATCTGCAACGGCGACTACGATCACGTTGCTGAGCAGGCGTTCTTCATGTGTGGTGGCCTCGACGACGTCGACGCTAAGTGGGCTGAGATTCAGAAGAGCCTGCGATGACCCTGCACGTTTCAATGGTTGCCGCCGACCGTGTGGTGTGGTCGGGTAAGGCAAAAGAAGTCATGGCTCGCACGGTCGAGGGCGACTTGGGCATTCTCTCCGGGCACAGCCCGTTGATGTCCTTGCTCATCCCTGGGCTCGTGCGGATCGACTCCGAAGACGGCGAAACAGTACGCGCGGTTGTGGGTGACGGTTTTATCTCCGTCGCCAACGACCAAGTGTCGATCATCAGCGAAGACGCAAGCCTTCCCACCGAGATCGACGCCGCACAAGTACGGTTAGACCTAGAAACGGCCACGGCCAACGAAGACGACTACCGAGCACAACTCGCTGAAGCGAAGTTGCGTCTCGTGGAGATCAAGTCCTGACACACAAGGAGTGACCATGCCACTGACGACGTCGCTCTTTTGGGTGTTCGTTGTTTGTGTGCTGCTCCTGATCTGTGCGATGGCGAGCCTCGTCGCCCGCCGAGCATGGATCATTCGTCAAGGTGTTTGTTTTGACCTCTGTGTCAACGTAGAAACCGAGCATTCAGCTAAAGGCTGGATGCTCGGTTTCGCTGTTTACGGCAGTTCCGAACTGTTGTGGTACCGGGCGTTCTCGCTGATGCCTCGTCCGAAGTATCGGTTCGCACGCGGGACCGTCCTGATTGACAATCGGCGCGACCCTGAAGGCGTCGAGCGAATGGCGTTGCACGATGGACATGTGATCGTCGAGACGACCACCGCCACGGGCGTTAGGCAGTTCGCTCTGGACCCACACGATCTGACCACTCTGCTTTCGTGGCTCGAATCGTCACCTCCGGGGCGCGACGTCGACAACGTGGTTTGATTCCGCGAGGTTCAGTTCTGGACAGGCGGCGAACGCTGTCGGGAGTGGACTAGGATCGCCATCATGGTCCACTTGACGAAGATTTACACCCGCACGGGCGACGACGGCAGCACGAACTTGGTCGATTTCACGCGCACCGATAAGAATGATTTGCGCCTGGTGGTTTACGCAGATACCGACGAAGCGAACAGTCATATTGGCGTCGCGATCGCCACTGGGGGACTGGACGCAGATGTCGTCGCGGTGCTCTCGCACATTCAAAACGACCTCTTCGATGTCGGCTCCGACATCGGCAATCCGATCGTCGACGATCCGAAGTATCCGCCGTTGCGCGTTGAACCGGACTACATTGATCGGCTTGAAGGCTGGTGCGATGAGTTCAACGAGAAGCTCGAGAAGCTCAACTCGTTCATTTTGCCGGGCGGGACTCTGGCGGCGGCACACCTGCACGTGGCACGCACCGTCACTCGCAGGTCTGAACGCGCGGCCTGGGCGGCGATCGCGGCACATCCCGAAACCACTAACGTGTTGACCGCCAAATATCTGAACCGGCTGAGCGATTTGCTGTTCATTCTGGGCCGCTATGCGAACAAAGAGAACGGCGACGTG
>JAAZCT010000265.1 GCA_012513165.1 Actinomycetales bacterium | reverse complement strand
GCGCTTGGGCGACGAGTTCCGCGTGCGCTGGGACCGGCCGTCCGTCGATTTCGATCCGGTAGTCCGCCAGCGGAAGCGCCGTCGAGCCGAACCCCCACCGATCGTGCGCCACAGCGAAAGTGGCTGTGAAGCGATGTTCGTCTTGGGTGATCTGCGTGGCCTCAAGTCGCCCGCGCGGAGAAACGAGTTCGGCGACGCCGACCGGGCCCGTGCCTTCCACGACGATCGCGTCGGTCTCAAGCCGCCAGACGTCGACGAGCGTGCCGGTGCGTCGGATTGGCTCGCTCACCGGAGAAACCCGCGCTTGGGTGTCCAGCCCCCACCAGCGACCCTGGATCGAGCGGGCAGTGAGCGCTGCTGCCGAGGATTCGGGGTCGAAGGCTCGCACCGGCGCTTCAACCGTGCGGCCCGCCAGTTCGACGCGCATCACCACGGGTGCGGCTTCGCTCGCTGCCGACGCCAGCACGTTCTCAGGAATACGCACGAGCCAGTGGCAGTCGTCGAGGGTCTCGTTCCAGGCCGCCTCACGGTGGCCGAACCGCTCTGCGGCCGGGCTCACCTGAAGTTCGGCCCCCTGCCACCAGGCTTTCGCCGACGCTGATTCCCCAGGCGCCTCGAGCAAGCGCATGCCCGCGTTGATCGTGAGTTCGAGTGCATCGTCGACCCAGCGTGCCCGCCGAACGAGACCCACGAACGCGGTCTCGTTCTCGGTCAGAACAAACAAGTCGCGGCTCAGCGCGAGATCCTCCCAGCCCGGGAGATGAATCGCCGGTCGGCCAGCGTCCAGCGACCCGCCGTGGCGTTTCGGATCGAGTCCGCCGCGGAGCAAGAAGTCGTAAAGAGCGTCCTTGTCGCCGACTCGAATGTGGTGGCAGGCGACGCGCAGCCACGCGGGTGCTGCCTCGAACCAGACCTGCGGATCGAGGCGCGCGAGCAACCGGGGCAGCTGTTCAAACAAGGTCGTTTCATAACTAGGATCTCGCAGCGTCCAGACGCCCTTGACCCAGCGCGGCAGCTCCTTGGCAAGGGAACTCGCCAACTCGCTGCGGTCAGTCGGGAACCCCCGATCAAAGAACGCGTCGAGCGAACCGGTCGAGACGGGAGTTTTGGCGACGTCAACTGGCCGTCGGCGGAGCCGGCGCGCGGCCTGCTTAGCCAAGGACCACACCATCGAAACTCCTGAATTAGTTGCCCAGCGCCGCCCTCGTGGCCAGCGAACACCATAGTACGGCCACCGGCAGGCTTCATCTGATAGTTGGCGCGCGCATCGGCTGAGGAATCGCTAGGATCAACGCTAATGTCTGATTATTCCTTTCCCGACGGGCACTATTTTTCTGTCATCGGGAACATCCGCATTGGCGCCGGCGGACAAACGCGCATGGCCTTGCTGCGCCACCGGCTGATTCAGACTCACGCCAACATTGCAATTCCGATGGTGACGTTCAACCCCGTCCCCAGTTACGAGCCGATGCGAGAGAACCTCCTGACCGAAGGTCTGCTGCTGCCCTCGAGCCAGATCATCAATATGCACGAGTGGCTCCGTCACCACCCATACGGCGAGGATCTAGGCCGCGTGCCAGCTCAGCCCGAGGAATCCTTCACGGTCGACGAGACCTACGACGGCACGGGCAGCGGAACGGTGTGGCGCATCTTCGTGAAGGGCGCCCACTCAGGCGAAGACCATTGGGACTACCTGCGCCCGGACGGCACCCGCTATTTGCGCACCCCTGCCGATTCCATGCTCGGCACCACGCTGGTGCTCGATGAGCAAGAGCGAGTGGTCGCGGATCTCGACGGTCTGGGCGACTTGTGGCGCTGGTGGATGACTGAACTACTTCCCGCCGATGGCCCAGTGTTTTTGATCAGCGACAGCCGATTCATCGCGTTCGAACTGGGGATGCTCAACAACCCGCGTGTGCACGTACTTCACCAAGTTCACAACCCGCATCAGGGCGGGCAACGGCGCTGGAACTCGCCGGTTTCCGCCAGTTACGAACAGTCGATGAACAGCATCAGCGATCTCGATGCCTTGTCCGTGCTGACAGAACGCCAACGCCACGACATCGAGCTTTTCTACGGCGACCGCAACAACATCGTTGTCATTCCTAATCCTTCCGAACCGATCATCGCGCCCACGCCGTTGCCACAACGCACCCACGGCCGCATCGTGATGGTGGCCCGGTTGGAATCACAAAAGCGGATCGAACGCGCGATCAGTGCGTTCGCAATCGTTGCCGCGAAGAATGCCGTTGCGCACCTCGATATCTATGGCGATGGTCCAGACCGCGCTGAGTTAGACCGGCAGATCCTCGAGTCCGGGCTGACCGACCGCATCACCCTGCACGGACACACACCGAACGCCGCAGACCAGTTCTGGACTGCCGATCTCGGCTGGTTGACCAGTGCGTTCGAGGGCTACTGCCTCGCGCTTCTCGAAGCGCGCTTGCGCGCGTGTCCGTTCGTCGCGCTCGACGTACCCTACGGCCCATCCGAACAGATCAATAGTGGCGTCGACGGGGTACTCGTCCCCAACGGAGACGTCGAAAGGTTCGCCGAAGAGACGCTCGCACTGCTCGCCGACCCAGAACGTTTGGAGGCGATGAGAGAACCCGCACGCCAGGGGGCACTCGAACACGGGTTTGAAGACCATTTGAACCGCTGGGCCGACGCGTGCGCTCTCGCACAAGTCCAGAAATCCTCGCGCACTCATATCGAGTTTGCCCGCCTGTCTGACTTGACCTTGCGTCTGGCTGGGACCCATCCGCGCCTGACGGCCGTCATCACCGTGGCGGGCACAGGAGACCGTTCGGCCCTCAACGTTCGTTGGCAGATGTGGGTAGCTGAAAGCCCGGCACCCGTTGATCTGCCAGTGGAGTTCAATCTTGAAGGCGACGAAATCCATATTTCCGGGCTGGGCGTCGCTCGCGATCTGCCTTTCGCCGCGGACGACCCGCACGTCACGGGTCGGTTGCTCATCGAATGGCAGAACTCGACCCACTCCATTGACCTGACCCGGAAACAGTCTCCGTCGAAGGTCAAACAGTTCGCGCTCAAAGTCCGGAACCGCCTGCGCGATTGATGGCGATTCAGGCCAAGGCTGCGTCTTCGGTTCCTTCGGATTCCTCGCCGTCGTCCTCAGGCAACTGACACGCCCACTCCAACACCAGCGCGGCACCGACGAGCGCCAAACCTGCCAGTCCGGCCGCGAGACCGCGCCAGAATCTCATCTCGCCGAATTCGGTGTCTACCCCGAAGAATGCGAGGGCGAAGCCGACATAGCCGCCGGCGAAAATGGCGCCCACGATCAGCGAAGACTTCGCGATGGCGAGAACCCTGATTGCGTGGCGCGAAGCAATCGACTTTTTGTCTTTGTGCAACGTGCGCCACGTCTGCCAAGCGATTATGGCGACGAGGGCAGCACCGATGGCCAAGACCAGCGCCGGAGACCAGTCTGGGACTGGGATATCGCCGCCAGATCGCACGACCATGGGCGGCAAGGCGCGGCCGGCGGCCACACCGATCATGAGCAGACCCGTGACGAACCAAGCACTACTCCGCTGCGCTGGTCTCACGGAAGCAGGCCCGTCACATCACAGAATGATCTCGAGGTCTTCGCGACGCACGACGCCGGTGATGTCGACTCCGCCAACAAGATCCAAGACGAAACCCTTACCTGGGATTTCACCTTCGGTGTCGATTTCGGCCCACGGAATCAACACAAAACCGCGCTCGTGAGCGCGAGGGTGTGGCAGGACGAGATTTTCGTCGTTCGCGACACGTTCGCCCACGACGATGATGTCGACGTCAAGCGTTCGCGGCGCACCAGCCTCATGCCGTTCGCGACCGAAAGCAGCTTCGATCGCCAAGGCGCGATCCAACAGGGTGCGGACCGTGAGAGTGGTGTCTATCAATACGACAGCGTTCAAGAACTTCCCAGAGCCCTCGGGCGCACCCACGGGTTCAGTTTCATACACCGAAGAGACGGCGACGACCGTTACTTCTGGCGTGTCTTCGAGGGCTGC
>JAAZCT010000264.1 GCA_012513165.1 Actinomycetales bacterium | reverse complement strand
GGTGGATCGTGTTTCTCGGAGTCGACGAAGACTCACGTGCAGAGAATGTCACACCGCTGTTGCTCGAATCGCTCGAAAAGAAAATGCTTCCGCTCGGGCTTTCTGCGCTGTCGGTGCTCATGCCCGAAGGCAGCCGACTCGAACAGCTCACGTCGAGCGGGTTCCAGGTGCGGCACAGCCTGCGTTACCTCGAACGGCAAATGCCGGTGCAGCGCCGAGAGCTCGACCTGCTCAAGGAGGTGGGTGGCAAGATGCTGCCGCGGCACCTGTGGTCGAACGTTGCTGGCATGAAGCGGGAGAAGCAGCTACTCGAGGAGCGGCTTGTCGCCCCGCTTGCACAGCAGGATCTCGCAGACAAGTTTGGGGTTGTCCCACCTCGAGCAGTCATGCTCTTTGGTCCTCCCGGGACAGGAAAAACAACGTTCGCAAAGGCCGTAGCATCGCGGCTCGACTGGCCGTTCGTTGAGGTCTTCCCATCTCGGCTGAGCGGCGGGACCGCTGGCATGGCGGCCTCGCTGCGTGAAATATTTGAACATATCGGTCAGCTTGAGAACGCGGTGGTGTTTATCGACGAGGTCGAAGAGATCGCGTCGCAGCGGCGCGGCGATCCACCATCGCCAACGCAGGGCGTCACCAACGAACTGCTCAAGCTCGTAGCCGACTTCCGTGACCGCGAAGGGCTGCTGCTCATCTGCGCGACGAACTTCATTCGGGCACTCGACGCAGCATTTCTGCGGCACGGCCGCTTCGACTATGTGCTGCCGATCGGGTTGCCCGACGAAGAGGCGCGGCGAGCAATCTGGCAGCGCTATGTTCCTTCGGTGATTGCGCAGGATGTCGATTTCGATCAGCTGGTGCAACGGAGCAAGGGGCTTACGCCCGCCGACATCGAGTATGCCGCGAGACGTACTTCTCAGGAGGCGCTCGCGCGTGCGCTGCGGCCGGACGGCGACGGAATCGACGAGACGAGCGCCAAAATCTCGACCGAGCATTACTTGTCGGCACTCGCGGTGACACGTGCGACGGTGTCAAATGACGAGCACGAGTCGTTCCTTGAAGACATCGAATCGCTCGCCAGACTTTAGCGCTGATGCATGAATGTCGGAGCCACACGATAGCGTCGATGTAGCTTCGATGTTGTAGCCCTTTGGTCGATCCCCGGGCGACCGGGCGGCTGAGTACTTGGGCAGAAGAGGGTTATCGCATGTTCATTCAGCAGACGCCTGAGGGCGTAGAGCGCTTGGTTACCAGCGCAAGTGATCTCACCGCGGCGAGCGCCTGTGAGTTCGCGTTCCTCCGCCGCGTCGATGCGAGACTCGGTCGCGACGTCGTCGTACCCGCTGATGATGATCCGATGCTGGCACGCGCGGGGGCGCTCGGGGATGAGCATGAGCGTCGGGTCCTGGCGCAGCTGCGCGAGCAACTGGGGGAGGGCAGCCCGGGTGAGCCCGGGGGTGTCGTCGAGATTCCGCGTCCGTTGTCGATGGATCCGGAAGCGCTCACCGATGTTGCGGAGCAGACGGTCGTGGCACTTCAGGGCAAGGCCAATGTGGTGTTTCAAGCCACCTTCTTTGACCCAGCGCAGCGTGAGGGGAATGCTGCTGACGGCGGGCCCGAACCCGTCATCGGATTTATCGGGTTTGCCGACTTTCTCGAGCTGCAGCCAGATGGGAGCTACGAGGGGCAAGACTCTAAGCTCGCCCGTCGGGCACGGGTGACGGCGCTCATGCAACTTGCGGCATATGCAGAGCAGCTCGAACGCTTGGGCATTCCGGTGTCACCCGAAGCGACCCTGATTCTGGGTGACGGCGCACGCTCGGTGCATAAAATTGCAGACATCGCCCCCGTGTTTCGTTCGCGCCGTGCACGGCTGCATGAACTGCTGCTCGAACGGTATGCCGCGGTGGGACCCGACGGCCATCGTGAGACCGCGCCCGCCGTTACTT
>JAAZCT010000263.1 GCA_012513165.1 Actinomycetales bacterium | reverse complement strand
GTGTTGCCCGACGGCAGCGAGTGCGTGGCACATGGATCCATGCCGGGCCTGATCCTCGATCAGGAAGTCGGCGGCGGGGGATTCGGCTACGATCCGTTGTTCCAGCCCGACGGCGAAACGGTCGCCTCGGCCCAACTGGCGCCCGAAGCCAAAGACGCGATCAGCCACCGCGGGCGGGCGCTGCGAGCCATCGCGCCAGTCGTGGCCGAAGCGTTGCGCGCGGGCTGATTCCCCGGCTGCGTCGGGGAGGGGCACTAGGATCGACGCGTGAGCCAACTTGACCCGACAGCCAACGTTGTTGATCTGACGCGAGCCCTCGTCGATATCGAATCGGTCAGCCTCGACGAGGCAGCCATTGCCGACGAGGTGGACCGCGTCTTGCGCGACTGCGCGCACCTGACTGTGACCCGCGACGGCCACACCATCATCGCCAGCACAAACCTCGGTAAAGCCGAACGCGTCACGATCGCGGGCCACCTCGACACCGTTCCGGTCAACAACAACCTCCCGTCAAGAATCGACGGAGATCTGTTGTACGGACTCGGCACCTGCGATATGAAGGGCGGCGTCCCGATCGCGCTGGCGCTGGCGGTCACACTGGAGAACCCCACCCGCGACGTCACGTGGGTGTTCTACGAAGCCGAAGAGATCGCCGCGATCCATAACGGGCTCGGCCGGATCGCCCGCACGCGACCAGAGCTGTTGGCTGCAGACTTCGCGATCCTGATGGAACCGTCCAATGGTCAAGTCGAAGCCGGTTGCCAAGGCACCCTGCGTTTCGAAGTGCGCACCACCGGCGAGCGCGCCCACTCGGCTCGGGCTTGGATGGGACACAACGCGATCCACGACCTTGCTCCCGTCCTAGCGATCTTGGCCGACTATCAGCCGGCCAACGTCGAGATCAGCGGCTTGACATACCGCGAGGGACTCAACGCGGTCGGCATTTCGGGCGGAATCGCCGGCAATGTGATTCCCGACGAAGGGATCGTGACGATCAACTTCCGGTTCGCGCCGCACCGCTCGGAGGCAGACGCTCTCGCACACGTTAAAGACGTGTTCGCTGGTTACGAACTCACCGTCACAGACTCGGCGCCCGGCGCGCTGCCGGGGCTCGAACGCCGGGCGGTAGCCGATTTCGTGGCCGCCACTGGCGGAGACGTCGCACCCAAGTTCGGTTGGACTGACGTCGCAAAGTTCACGCTCTTGGGGATCCCCGCCGTGAACTTCGGGCCGGGCGATCCCGCTTATGCACACAAACAGGACGAGCACGTGCCGATCGCGCACTTGACTCGGGTAAATGAAGCCCTCGAACGGTGGTTGACCTCATGAACGAAGAGCGCATCGAGCAGCGCGAACGCGGTGCGATGCGGTTGCGCCGCGATCAAGCCAACGTCAAGACTTTCGATGAACAACTCTTCGACTCGCGCGAAGACCCAGACTGGCTGCACAGCGATCCGTGGCGGATCATGCGGATCCAGTCCGAGTTCGTGGAAGGCTTCGGAGGGCTCGCCAAACTGGGGCCGTGCATCTCAGTGTTCGGCTCGGCTCGCATTTCTGAAGACGACCCGATGTACGAGGCGGCTCGACGACTTTCGGCGAAGTTCTGTGCTGCAGGCTACGGTGTGATCACTGGCGGCGGCCCGGGCATCATGGAAGCCGCCAACCGCGGCGCAAGCGAATGCGGGGGGACGTCCATCGGACTCGGGATCGAACTGCCAAGGGAGCAGGGACTCAACGAGTGGGTGGACCTGGGGATTAACTTTCGATACTTTTTCGTCCGCAAGACCATGTTCATCAAATATTCGCAAGGTTATGTGGTGTTCCCCGGCGGGTTTGGCACCTTCGATGAGTTGTTCGAGGCGCTGACGCTCAGCCAAACCGGCAAGATCAAGCGTTTCCCGCTGGTCCTCTTCGGCGTCGACTATTGGAACCCTCTCGTTGAATGGCTGAAGAACTCGGTGGAATCCACGGGAATGATCTCTGCGGACGACATCGATTTGATGACGGTTACCGACGATATAGACGAGGCCGTCGAGGTTTTCGCGGAGCACGCACGCGTGAATGTAAACTAAACATTCAAGTTGAACCTGATGGTTCCGGCGTGTCTCGCTCGCTAGTTCGTGTCGCGCCAATATCCTGTCCTCATGTCCAGCCGCACTCTTCCCCGATCGCTGCGCGTTACTAGCGCCGCCATCGTGCTCGCTGTTGCCACTGTTTCTGTGGCCGTTTCCATAGGAATCGGTTCTGCTTGGGCGCTTATCGCCGGCGCAACCGTTTCTTTGCTGTCGTCATTCGCTGTGATGACGCTGATGTCTGAAGAAATCCGCGACCTGCGTCGTCGTTGGGCCCAGGATCGGGTTCAAGACGCACGCAAACACGCCGAGCGCGAACAACAGCAGCGTCAAGCTGAAGACTCGTTC
>JAAZCT010000262.1 GCA_012513165.1 Actinomycetales bacterium | reverse complement strand
TGAGTCATTTCCGCCGCATTCTGAATATTCCGCCAAATGTGAGGCAGATCTGGCCGGGCTCGTAAGTGTTCGCTGCCGGCTTTCAACACGACATCCCAACCGAACTTTTCACCGGCCGCAATCGCTTCCTCCTTGGAGTGGACGTTTTGCCACTGCAATAAGTCAATGCCATAACAAGCCAATAGGTAATGGACTTGCTCAATCGAGAGCACGGCTCCGCGTGGAGCAATCTCCAGAACATCGCGAATGAGTGCTTTCGCATCGCCAGTCCGATACGTGGCGTCAACGTGGTATTCGCCGTGATCGCGAGCAGCCCATTGCGCATAGTTCACCACGCGTGCCAGTGCCTTAACCGCGTACTCCGGCAACACATAGGAGGGGACGGATCCACGACCTGCCAGTCCACCTTGAAGGTCTGGAACACGGAGCAGCATCGGGATACCTTTGCTTGCCAAGAAGGTCGAGACGATCGGTTTGTCGGACTGTTCGCCAATGGCAGCGAGCACGTCGGCCACTTCTTCGCCGTCAGTCGACACCGGAGGCGTATAGACGACAACGAGCGCGTCAATATCGTCTCGGGCCAGCGCTTTCTCAATGGCGACCTCGAATTGTTCGGCCCCAGCTGCCGAACTGAGTGTGATCGGAGGCGCCACCTGAAGGCCTTGACTTTTGGCCGCATCCGTAACGATGAGGGCAACAGCATCTGAATTGCCGACTACTGCAATTCGATTTCCACGCGGAAGCGGCTGGTGAGCCAGAATTTGCGCAACGTCGAACATTTCGTCGAGCGTGTCAACCTGGATGACGCCCGCCTGTCGGAACATTGCATCGACTGCCTGAAGCGGTGCCGTGCTTGGACGCACCGCATGCCCCACTGGAACACCCTGAGTGGAGCGACCGGACTTCACCGCAACAATCGGCTTCGATTCCGAAACGCGTCGAGCGATGCGCGAGAATTTGCGCGGGTTACCGATTGATTCTAGATACAACAAGACGACTTCAGTTGAGTCATCTTCAAGCCAGTATTGGAGCAGGTCGTTGCCTGAAACGTCGGCACGATTTCCAGCCGAGACAAAGGTCGATAGGCCCAAACCCTGATCAGATACAGTCTCGAGAATGGCAGTGCCCAGAGCACCGGACTGGCAAAAGAAGCCAGCGCGGCCAGCTGGAGGCATCGTTGGAGCTAACGACGCATTGAGACGCGAGATCGACGCAGTGTTGATGACTCCCAGTGCGTTCGGGCCGATGAGTCGAAGTCCATTCGAGCGACACAGATTGAGTAGTTCTTCTTGGCGGGCACGACCCTGCGGGCCCTCTTCAGCGAAACCGGCCGAAATCACGACTAACCCGTGCACCCCCTTGTCTGCGCAATCCTCCACGATAGACAAAACGTGTTCGGACGGCACCGCCACGATCGCGATGTCTACCTGATCGGGAATATCGCTAACTGACTTGTAGGCGGGCATTCCAGAAATTGCCTCTGCCTGAGAGTTGACTGCGTAAACTTTTCCGGCGAAATCAGCGAGAACCAAGTTTCGTACGAGCGTTTGCCCGATCGAATCTTGCTTCCGACTTGCGCCGATAACTGCGACGCTCTTGGATTCAAAAATGTGTTTGATCGATGCGGCTTCGGCGCGTTGCTCCCGGGCCCGCATTACTGAAAGTGAGGAATCAGTGGCGTTGATATCGAAAACTAAGTGTTGAACACCATCTTCGAGCGTTCCGCTGATTGTGTAGCCCATTTCTCGGAATACCTGAATCATCCGAACGTTCTCGGGAAGGACTTCAGCGGTGAATCGCTGATACCCTCTCTCGCGACCTGCTTGGGCCAGGTGTTCGAGCAGGAGTTGCCCAATTCCTCTGCCCTGATGCGCGTCCTCAACGAGGAAGGCAACTTCGGCTTCTTCGTCACTGAGCGCGTCGTAGCGACCCACCGCAATGATGTCGTCGTGCAGAGTCATCACGAAGGCGACGCGCTTATGATGATCAACCTCAGTGAAGCGCGCAACATCACGTTCTGACAAACGCGGATAGGGAGCGAAGAATCGGTAATATTTCGATTCTGCCGACACTCGGCTGTAAAACTCGACGTACTTGGGCACGTCTTCAGGCACGATGGGCCG
>JAAZCT010000261.1 GCA_012513165.1 Actinomycetales bacterium | reverse complement strand
GTAGCGCGCTTCCCTGACACGGAAGAGGTCACTGGTTCAAACCCAGTATCGCCCACCCTGAAATGCCCTGCAATTGCAGGGCATTTTTCATTCATCGCTATCCGCGTGGGCGCGATAAGGGAAATCTCTCGGAAGTTGAACCACTGCTCGCATACGTAGAGAAAAGCAAACATGCGAAGTTCGGCAATGCAAGCCACAAAATAAGGCAAGATCAACGTCTATGAGTCACGAGCGACTGTCGATACGGCACGCGATCGATGGTGGGATCCCGTTCTTGTTGTTCTTCGTGGGATACCAGTTGCATTCGATCGCAGTGGGGTGTCTTCTCGCACTGATCTCCGCCAGTGCCTTGGCGTTCCTTCGAGTAAAGCGCGGCGAGCCCCGCGTCGCCGTGTTACTCGGAGTTTTTGCCGTTGCGTTGAGTGCCACTATCGCGCTTGCCGTTGGGGAAGGTCGCTCGTTCTTCGTCACCAGTCTGATCACGAACGCCATAGGTTTACTAGTCACCGCTGCCAGTCTCGCGTTCAAGCGCCCCGTCACAGGCTTCGTGGGAAAGCGTCTCAAACGAGAAAAGCCCGGTTGGTACGACGATCCGGTTCGTTATCAGACCCACAAGAAGATGACCTGGTTTTGGGTGTTTCTTTGGGTGTGGCACTTAGCGGCACTCCTCCCGCTCTATGCGCTCGATAAGGTGGCCGCGCTTGCCTTACTAACCACCTTCGTACTCAAACCTTCTCTGCCGTTATGGGTGGTTATCAGTTTGATGTGGGGCAAACGCTCACGTGAACGCCAAGCGGGCCAGCCAAAGTCAACGGCATCCGGCTCACCAGGAACCTCCCCAGAAAATGGAACACCGCAGTGACCAACGAGACCTCAAATTCGGTTCTTAGCGCGACTCGCTTTCCGGTGGCCAAATTGGTGGCGCTCGTGAGCGCAGGATTCGTGGTCGTACTCACGATCATGACGATGACACAACGTTCGATGTACTACGCGACGGATCAGACCGACCCCGGTGCGGCAATCATGCACTTCCCCAAAGCACAAGACATACGCCTGACAACAGACGATGGGCTGAAGCTTTCGGCCTGGAAAGTCATTCCCGAGGAACCGAATGGCAAGGCCGTGCTCTATCTGCCCGGCAACGGCGGCAATCGGTTACACCGCGCCGAGGTGGGGCAAGCCCTCGCAGACGAGGGCTTCACGGTTTTACTGATGGACTATCGCGGATTTGGTGGAAACCCCGGCGAGCCCACGGAAGAAGGCCTCGTCTGTGACGCGCGTGCTGCGCTTCTTGAACTCAATGACTCGGGGTTTGCGAACGAAGACGTTTTGTTCGTTGGTGAATCGATCGGCGGTGGGGTGGCCCCCCAACTCGCCACGACCCAGCCACCCGCAGCGATGCTGCTGCGGTCGCCATTCCCGAGTTTGGCCGACGCCGCTGAGTACCGACTAAAACTGCCGATCGGCTTCCTCGTGTGGGATCAGTTCGACAGTTTGTCCTACGCACCGAATCTGGACATGCCCGTGGCCGTGCTCGCTGGAAGCGACGACGCGATCGTTCCAGCCAAACAAAGCCGACAACTCGCTGACGCGTTTCCTAACCTGATCGACTTCACCGAGATTGACGGAGCCGGTCACAATGACGAATTGTGGTTCGGCCCGTTCCTCGCCGAACAGGTCACAGCCCTCGCCAACGCTACTGCTGGCGCGAAGCCCTAACGCGTATGCCCGGCACAGCCCGGACGCCAAATTCGGTCGGCTCTGGGACACTAGACCCATGAACGCAGCGACTCCCCCGAACGAAACCAGCAGCCCGGCCAGAAAAGTTGATGCCACCGCGATTGGGGTGGACACCATTTTTGTGATTATTTTCGCTGCGATCGGCTATTACACACACCACGACACGCTGCCCCTTTCCGGACTTGTTTCGACCGCGTGGCCTTTCGTTTCGGCGCTTCTTGCTGCTCATCTACTGCTCATCGCACTGCGTCGACCGGCGGCTTCCATGATCAGTGGTTTTGTGTTGTGGATCGTGACCGTTTCGGGCGGAATGGCGCTACGCCAACTCACTGATGAGGGCACCGCCACCGCGTTCATTGTGGTCACCACAATTTTCAACGCAGCAACGCTGTTGGGCTGGCGACTCGCTGCTTTAATCGCACGCCGAAACAAGGCACACGCCGAACGCTGAGACACCTGAAGGGGAGCCGCATGAACAACTCACCGCTACGAAGTAGGGCGCTGTTGTGGTTGGCGGCGTTGCCGCTGATCCTGGTGGCAGGCTGCGCAAGTTCAGCCCCTGATACTCCGCAACCGACCAGATCGACGCCCACGCCCAGCAACACTGAGGTTGCTCCGATTCGCGATTTGGTGACGGATCTCAAGGCTCCGTGGTCGATCGCTTTCTACGGCGAGACGCCCTTAGTGAGCGAACGAGACAGCGGACGCATCCTCGAGCTCGTACCTACCGCTACCGGCACCTACGACAAGCGCCGGATCGCCACCATTGACGAGGTCTCGGCCCGGGGCGAAGGTGGATTACTGGGGCTCGCCGCCCGCCCCGGCTTCCTTTACGCCTATTTCACCAGCAGCCAAGACAATCGCATCGAGCGCTACGAACTGCGTGGCAAACCAGGTTCACTCTCGCTCGGAAAAGCCGAAACAATCATCAAAGGCATTCCAAAAGCAAACAATCACAACGGCGGCAGGATCGCGTTTGGGCCCGACGGAAAGTTGTATGCCACTACGGGAGACGCGGGAGACTCCAGCACCTCTCAAAATCGTTCCTCACTTGCGGGCAAAATCTTGCGTCTTGAACCTGGTGGAGCCATCCCCGCAGACAATCCGTTCAAGGGTTCTGCTGTCTACAGTTACGGCCACCGAAATCCGCAAGGCATCACCTGGGGACCCGACGGCACGATGTATGCGAGCGAGTTTGGGCAAGACACGTTCGATGAATTGAACGTGATCGAAGCTGGCGGTAACTACGGTTGGCCGATCGTAGAAGGAATCGCGAAACGAAAAGGGTTCATCGACCCGGTGCAGCAATGGGATCCTTCGGAAGCCAGCCCGAGCGGGATCGCAGTGGTGGACGGTTCGATCTTTATCGCGAACTTGCGTGGGCGTCTCCTGCGCGAGGTCCCGCTCACTAGTCTTTCCACGTCAACGGATCACTTTGTGAGTGAATATGGGCGCATCCGTGACGTCGTCGCAGCACCGGATGGAACGCTCTGGTTCCTCTCGAATGCCACCGACGGACGCGGCGATCCGCGTGAGGGCGACGACCGGATCGTCCGACTCGATCCGCACTCTGCAACGGAATGAGGGTCTAGACCTGTTCCGCGGCGATTGCCGCGTTGAGTGACTCTTCGTCTCGGGCGACCAGCGTGGTGGCGTCCGATGCTGTGATGATCGGGCGTTGAATGAGATTCGGATTCGCCGACAGCGCTTCGATCCATTGCGCCCGGCTGACCTCGTTCCGTTCCCACGACGAGATCCCGAGCTCTTTGGCGATCGGTTCACTGTTCCGAGTAATTTCCCACGGTTCGAGTCCGAGCCGGTTCAAAACGTCTTCAAGTTCGGCCACGGTGGGCGGGTCTTCGAGATAGCGCCGTTCGACGTAGTCGATTCCGGCCTCGTCGAGCGCTGCCTTCGCGCTTCGGCATTTGCTGCATGCTGGGT
>JAAZCT010000260.1 GCA_012513165.1 Actinomycetales bacterium | reverse complement strand
GCTCACGCGCGTGAGCGGCTCGAGGCACTCGGTCACACGATTGTCGAGATTGACAATCCGTGGCCAGCCGCTTTGGAACCGCAGTTCAACGTGGTGTGGTCGGCTGGCATGGCCGCAGCGCCCATTCCGCCAGAGTTTCGCGCCATGTTGCGCGCCAACACTCAATACTGGATCGAACGAGGCGGCCAAGCCAGTGCCCCGGAACTCGCGGCGGCGATGTCGTTCCTCGAACTCGGCACGTCTGCGGTGTTAGCCGGGCTGCGCGAGTTCGATGCGTTCTTGACGCCGACGTTGGCACTTCCGCCACAGCCGCACGAGTGGTTCACCGAGTCCGGCGATCCTGCGGAAGACCATCGTCGAGAGTTGTTGTTCACTCCGTACACCGCGCTCATGAACATGAGCGGTCAGCCGGCCGTCAGCTTGCCGCTCTACGAGTCTCCTGCAACGGCGGATCGTCCCGCGTTGCCGATTGGCGTGATGTTGGCGGCTCATGTGGGCGACGACGCCCTGTTGTTGTCGCTCGCGAATCAACTCATGGGTTGACGTTCGCCCGCGACCGAGCGATCAGGAACGAGCGGTCATCACGATCGGGTCGCCGTCGGTGATGGCGATCGTGTGTTCACTGTGGGCCCCTCGCGATCCATCAGCACTGCGAATGGTCCAGCCATCGGGGTCCATCACGATCTCGTCGGTGCTGTTGAGCAGCCACGGTTCGATCGCGATCACGAGGCCCGGCTTAAGCGGGAAGCCTCGACCGGCGCGGCCGTCGTTGGGGATGTGCGGATCGCCGTGCATCGTGCGCCCCACGCCGTGACCACCGAACTGGGTGTTGCCCGAATAGCCGGCTTCGCGTGCGGTCTCGCCAATCACGGCGCCGATGTCGCCGATCTTGCTGCCGGGACGCGCGACCTCGATCGCACGCGCGAGGGCGAGTTCCGTGGTGGCGATCAGTTTCTGGTCTTCGTCCCGCGGAGTGCCGACGATCGTGCTGACGGCCGAATCGCACACCCAGCCGTCGACGCTCACCGCGAAGTCGAAGCTGACGAGGTCGCCGTCTTTCACTCGATACGTGTGCGGAAGCCCGTGCAGGACGGCGTCGTTGACGCTGGTGCACAGCACTTTGCCGAACGGCCCGCGACCAAACGACGGGGCGTAGTCGATGTAGCAGGACTCGGCGCCGCGCTCCTTGATCATCTTGTGCGCGAGGGCATCGAGTTCGAGCAGATCGGTTCCCACTTCAACAGTCGCCAACAAAGTGGTGAGCACATCGGCCACGAACGCGCCCGCTGGACGCATTTGTTCGATTTGAGTGGGGTTCAAGAGTTCGATCGCCATGCTCGTAAGCCTAGTTCCCGCACTGAATGCGATCACCGCGACTCCGTCTTACCCGGCAAACACCCCGCCGACGGTTCAGGCGGTGGTTTCGAGGTGCGCGCGGAACGCTTGCATGCTGGCCAGCCACTTGTCTGGGTCGCCCGCCTTGCCCGCATACATCTTCTGAACCGTTTCGTGTGGCAGAGCCAAGAACCGTTTCTCGTCGATTGCCTGTAGCAAGACGTCGGCGGCGAGTTCTGCCGAGAGCACCTCACCCGAAGACACAACTGCTCGATGCCCGAGACGTTCGTCTGGGTCGCTCGTGGTGCGCCCCAGTTCCGCCATCGGTGTCGCCACACCCATCGGACACAGCGCCGACACGTGGACACCTTGGTCTCCATAGGTGGCGGCCAACCATTCGGCGAACCCGACGGCCGCATGCTTGGATGCGGAGTAGGTGGGTGATCCGAGTTGCGTTAACAAGCCTGCCGCAGATGCTGTCACGGCGAAAACTCCTGGCTGCTCGAGTGACCAACGCGGCACGAGCGTGCGGGCTGCTCGCACGTGCGCCATCACGTTCACCTCAATCGAGGCGGACCAATCGGCTTCGCTTGCGGCCAGCCCCGAACCGCGAAATACGCCGGCGTTCGCGAAGTAGGCGTCAATCGAGCCCAAGCGCTCGTCGGCGAAGGCGATCAGGCTAGCGACGCCAGCCTCAGAGGCGACATCACCCGCCCACACGTCAATCCCGAGCCGCTCGGCGACATCTGCGAGGCGATCGGCATCGAGGTCAGCCGCGACTACGCGGTCACCTCGGGCTAGCAGCGCTTCGACGAGCGCCAGCCCGATACCTCCGGCAGCCCCAGTGACAACTGCCCGGCGGCGAGCCGTTTGTGTTTGGGTCACTCCGTCGCCCACTTCTTGAGTTCTGCTTTCGCCAAGGAGTTTTTGTGAACTTCGTCGGGGCCATCAGCGAATCGGAGCGTGCGGATGCCTGCGTACCACTCGGCGAGCGGGAAGTCTTGGCTGATTCCGCCTCCGCCGTGCGTCTGGATTGCCTTATCCAGAATCCACTGCACGGTCTGCGGGGTGGCGATCTTGATCGCTTGGATCTCCGTGTGTGCGCCCTTGTTTCCGACGGTGTCCATCAGCCAAGCCGTTTTGAGTACGAGCAGCCGCAACTGTTCGATACGCACGCGCGATTCCGCGATCCAGTCACGGACTACGCCCTGGTCGGCCAGTGGCTTGCCGAACGCGACACGGCTGTTGGCACGCTCGCACATCAACTCAACGGCGCGTTCCGCGATGCCGATCGAACGCATGCAGTGGTGGATCCGGCCGGGCCCGAGTCTCGCTTGCGCGATCGCAAACCCGTCACCTTCACCGGCGATCAGGTTGCTGACGGGTACGCGCACATCCGTGAACCGCATTTCAGCGTGACCACCGTGGTCACGATCGTGATAGCCGAAGACGTGCATTCCGCGCACAACTTCCACACCAGGAGTGTCGCGCGGCACTAGGATCATCGATTGCTGGCGATGACGCGAAGCGTTCGGATCGGTTTTGCCCATCAGGATGAAAATCTTGGCGTTGGGGTTCATCGCTCCTGTGGTCCACCACTTGCGGCCGTTGATGACGTATTCGTCGCCGTCGCGCACGATGGAGGTTTCGATGTTGGTGGCGTCCGAGCTGGCCACGTCCGGTTCCGTCATGGCGAAAGCTGAGCGGATTTCACCGGCAAGCAGCGGCTTGAGCCATTGCTCTTTCTGCTCGGCGGTGCCGAACTCGTTGAGCACTTCCATGTTGCCGGTGTCTGGTGCGGCGCAGTTGGTGGCCGGAGGCGCGAGCTGAATACTGCGTCCCATGATCTCCGCAAGAGGCGCGTATTGCAGGTTGGTGAGCCCGGCCCCGCCTTCGCCTGGCAGAAACAGGTTCCACAGTCCGCGCGCTTGGGCCTCAACCTTGAGGTCCGCGAAGACCGCTGGGATCTCCCACGAGTCGTTGGCAACGTTCGCCTGAATCTGTTCGCTCAGCGTTGCTTCGGCCGGGTAGACCTTCTCGGCCATGAACGCGTTCAGTCGCTCGATGTACTCCAGCGTGGTGTCGTCGTGACCGAAATGCATGTCAGACTCCTGCCATCACGTACAGCACTTCAGCAACACAAGCTGGCTTGTCGACGCCTTCGATTTCGATCACGAACTTGATCGTGGCTTGAGTGCCAATCGCGATTTCAGTGGTTTCCACGAGAGTGGCAGTGCCCCGAACTCGCCTACCGACCAATACCGGGTGCGGGTAACGAACCTTGTTGGCTCCGTAGTTGAGGCCCATGATCAGATTGCCGACCGAGTACGCCTGTTCGGCAATGACGGGCAGCAGTGAGAGCGTGAAGTAACCGTGGGCGATGGTTCCGCCGAAAGGTCCTTTCGCTGCCATTTCTGGGTCGATGTGAATCCACTGGTGGTCTCCGGTGGAGTCTGCGAAGAGGTTGATCTTCTCTTGCGTCACCTCAATCCAATCACTGGTTCCTAGTTCTTCGCCGGCGGCGGCCTTGAACTCGTCGAGATTGGCGAATGTACGTCCCATGGGGTGCTCCTTGAATCGGCATCAACTAAGCGCTTGCTTAGTAGGCACATTACCGCGCGCTTGTGTCACGCGCCACCCCAACCCGAATCCGGCTTGAGGGCCGTCGCCGTGAGCCGGAGTTCAGCCGATCGGTGCGAGTTGTGCCGCATCGATCGCCACCTGCACGTCATCTCCGGCTCGCGGAACTGCCTCGCCTCTGCCGACCACGGCAGCAACCGCACCGATGGGGTCGTCCAGTTCGAGGTCAAGTGCCACGTGGGTGGCCGAAACTCGACGGACTCGATTCATCCGTGCGGCGAGTTCCCCCGAGGCGTCAGTCACGAAAGCTGACGCTCGCGCCGCGAGTTGCCCGCCCGGTTCAAGCACGAGACGAGCGGCTCGCGCCACAGCAGCAGCCGCCCCACCGTCAAGCACCTGGTCGTAACCAAGGAAGCCTGCAACCCACTCGTCTTTAGGTCCGCCCCACACCTCGGCAAGCGGCCCGCTTTGGACGATCTTCCCTTCGCGCATCAGCATGACATTGTCGGCGAGTACGAAGGCTTCGTCGTGATCGTGGGTCACCACGATCGTGGTGATTCCAGCGTCGCGCACGATTCGCGCCAGATCGTCGGCCAGTCGCGTACGCAGTTCGCGGTCGAGCGCCGACAAGGGCTCGTCGAGCAGGAGTACCCGTGGTTCCGCCGCGAGCGCTCGCGCTAAAGCCACGCGTTGGCGTTCACCGCCAGAGAGAGTCGCCGGAGCACGATCAGCCATGTCCCCAAGCCCTACCAGTTCCAGCAGTTCAGCCACCCGAACCCGCACCTGCTCGCGAGGCGCTCGCCGCAATTTCAAGGCGTATCCCACGTTCTCGGCCACACTTCGGTGGTCAAACAATTGCCCGTCTTGGAACAACAAGACGCAACCTCGACGATGAGCCGGAATCGGCCGCTGGTCCGCCCCGTCGATGAATACGGCCCCCGAACTCGGCTCGGTCAGGCCCGCAATGGCACGCAGGAGCGTTGACTTGCCGCAGCCAGACGGACCCAAAATGGCGGTCACCTCACCGGGTGCGACGCTCACATTCACCTCGGCGACGGCTCGCTTCGCGCCGAAACTCACCGTGAGCTGTTCGACGTCCACCTGCGCTTTGACTGGGTTCACCATTGCGCGACTCCTCGCTCATGAGATCGATCTGACACCACAACCACCACCATGATCACCAACGCCAATACGACTGCAGCAGCTGCGGCCATCGCGAGGTGGCCTTCACCGGGCCGGCCGATCAGCCGGTAGATCAAGAGCGGCAGCGTCGGACTATCGGCCCGCGCCACAAACGAGGTCGCGCCAAATTCGCCCATAGACACCGCGAAGGCGAAACCGGCTGCCGCTACCAGCGGCCGTGAGACGCGCGGCAAGTCGATCGTGGTCAATACTTGGCGCGGATTGGCTCCGAGCGACGTCGCGGCCTCGCGCATCCGCTCGTCGATTCCCCGCAGCACCGGGGTCAAAGTTCGCACCACAAGCGGCAAGGCCACCAACGCTTGCGCGAGTGGCACGAGCATCGCGGAGTCTCGGAAATCTAG
This sequence comes from Actinomycetales bacterium, assembly GCA_012513165.1. GTDB lineage: Bacteria > Actinomycetota > Actinomycetes > Propionibacteriales > Nocardioidaceae > Aeromicrobium. The sequence goes on along the minus strand of JAAZCT010000260.1, from coordinate 4,480 downwards.
AGGCGGGCGGTTCAACGCAATCAAGAAACCGAAACCTAATGTCACCGCGGAAACTCCTAACGGCAACACGAAGATCGCGTCGATTCCGCCCAGCAAGCGACGCTCACTGGCCGTGCGCGGGCGCCTCGTGACCAGCAGCGCAATCCACAACCCCAGCACCACCGCGATCAAGGTGGCATCGACCGCCACTCGTAGAGATGTCTCGAGCGCATCGCCTAGCGAAACCCCAATACTCGGATCGTCGCCAGCAGCCGAAAGTCGACGGAAGTACTCAAGCGACCAGGCGCCATCGAATCGCACCGCGCGGCTCAGTAACGCGACGAGAGGTGCACCGATCAACACGAACCCAAGACCCAGACAAGCCGCAGCAGGAGCATCTCGCCACTGGACCGGCCGTGGTGTGGCACGTGCCCGACCGCCAGTCGAGCGCGAGCGCCCCACTCGCGAACTCAGCAACATCAGCCCGATCACGATCAGCAACTGCACAATTGACAGCGCCGCTGCACCTTGAAGGTCTAGGTGCGAGACGGTCAACAAATAGATTTCAGTCTCGACCGTCGAGTAACGCAAACCGCCGAGCGTCAACACGACGCCAAACGCTGTGGCCGCAAAAAGAAACACCACACTCGCAGCGGCCGCAACAGCCGGAGCGAGAGCCGGCAAGGTCACTGTCCAGAACACCTGCATCGGATTCGCACCCAGCGAAGCGGCTGCCTCAGCCGCACGCGGATCGCGGTTTTCCCACGCGATGCCCACGATCCGAACCACGACGGTGAGGTTGAAGAACACCATCGCGAGAATGATCGCGGTGGCGCTGCCGTCTAGGCCGAGGAATCCGAACCGGCCCGACTCGGACAGCAGCAGCCGAAACGCCACGCCCACCACCACGGTGGGCAGCACGAATGGCACGAGAAAAAGCGCCGCGAAAATTCGTCGTCCCGGCCACGTGGTCGCATAGAGCAGCCGCGCGATCGGCATCCCGAGGACCACCGTGATGATGGTGGAAAGACCCGCCGACCAGAGCGTGAACGCGATCACCTGGCGGATCCGAGGACGCGTCAGAACCTCGACGATTCCGCCAGGATCGAACCGCCCGCCGGGCCAGAGGCCTTGGCCCATCATGGCGCCGACGGGAACGATGAAGAACGCGATAAGTACCAGCACCGGAGCAATGCTCCAGGCCGAAAGAACTGCGATACGTTTCATTGAACCCGCCGAGCGCGTCATGATCAGGTCACTTCGAGGTGACGTCAGTCCAGGTCTTCAGCCAGTCGGACCGGTTCTTCGCAATCGCGTCTGGCGCGACATCGAAGGTCTTCGTTGGCTGCACAGCGAACTTGGCCCACGCTTCAGGCAGTTCCACGTCATCGCGCACGCCGAACACGTACATCGAATCGGGAATCGCTGCTTGAACTTCCTTCGAGAGCAAGAACTCGATCACTTTGGCAGCACCTTCTGGGTTCTTTGCCCCTTCGAGAACGCCCGCGTATTCCACTTGCCGGAAGCAGGTGTCGAGCAGTGCTGCGGTGCTGGTTTCTGTGCCCGCATCGTTGACGGTGAACGCCGGGGAGGTGTCGTAAGACAACACGATGGGGCGCTTGCCCTTCTCACCACCTTGAGTGAAGTCGACGTAGTAGGCGTCAGACCAACCGCTGGTCAGCTTGGCGCCGTTGGCCATGAGCCGCTCCCAGTACTGCGGCCACTCGTCGCCGAAGGCAGCAATCGTGGTCAACATGAACGCCAAGCCCGGCGAAGACGTAGCCGCGCTGGGCAGCACCGTCAGATCGCGGTATTTCGCGTCCGTGAGGTCTTCCAGCGTGACCGGCACGGCGAGTTTCTTCTCGGCGAACCATTCCTTGTCGATGTTGATGCACACGCTTGCGGTGTTGATCGGAGCGAGCGTGTCTTCGGCGCCCTTGATCACGTGTTGTTCGGCGCCGGGAGGGAGCTTCACATCGTTGCTAGCAAAGACGCCTTCATCGAGCGCGCGTGAAGCGAACGTGTTGTCAACACCGAAGACCACATCGCCCGTGGGGTTGTCCTTGGTCAAGACCAGGCGATTCGTCAACGAGCCCGTGTCGCCAACCGCTCGGTGAACGAGTTTGATGTTGTTTGCTCTTTCGAACTCCTTGACCAGTTCTTCTGGCACCGCGTACGACTCGTGAGTCAGCAGCACCACTTCGTTGCTTGCCTTGTCTTTTGTGTCGCCACCACCGGCGGAACAACCGGCCAATGCGATCACAGCGGTGGCTGCCAGAGCAGCACCCGCGCGTTTCCATGCAGAATTCATGATGACTCCCTTCGCCGGTACTAACCGGAGCAGGTTCTAGGGTCTGCGGCGGATCCGCACTCTCAGCGCCCTCTGCGGTGGCGCTCCCCTGTCGTGTGAAACCACTCTAGCCCCGGACTCGGTCCAGCCCCACACGCCCCTGAACCGCTCATTCACCCGATTCCTTGGCGCATGCGTCACACTTGTGACTATGCCTTCGGTTCGCACCCCCGACCCCAATCCGGGTTGGTTGCCTGAGTATCAGCTGGAAGAAGCCCGCGATCGGGTTCCGATCCTTTATGTTGAGGCGATTCCGGTGCGCCTCGACGATCTGGGGCGGGTCGAACATGTCGGGGTGCTGCTTGGTGGGTCTACCAGCACAGGCGAACTCCATCACTCGTTCGTTTCGGGACGCGTCCTGCACGGCGAGTCAGTTCGATCCGCGCTGATGCGGAACCTCGAAAAGGATCTCGGCCCGACGGCCTTTCCGCAGTTGAGCGCCGACATTGTGCCGTTCACCGTGGCTGAATATTTCCCTATTCCTGGCATCTCGCCGCTGCACGATTCACGCCAACACGCTGTTGCTTTGGCTTATGTGGTCGCAGTGACTGGCGAGTGTGCTCCTCGGCAAGATGCGCTTGAGTTGACATGGCTCACCCCCGAAGAAATATCTGACCCGCGCGTTTTAGACGACTTCGATGGCGGACGCGGCTTCCTGGTCAAGCAAGCCCTCGCGCACCTCGGCCTCGCCGTCTAATCCCGCTCAGTCCGGTTCCAACGCCCGTACACTTTTAGTCGAACAGTCCCGTTCGGTCGAACATGTCGGCGGTGGCTCGAGCGGTCGGCGTGCCCACATCCGGGTCTGCCCCGGCCTCTACCAAGAGCGCGATCACGTCTGATTCGTCTTTGAACACTGCGCCTGCGAGCGGGCTTTGGCCGCGATCGTTCACGAGGTTCAGGTCCGCGCCCGCTTCGATCAGCACCGATACCACCTGCGTTTGACCGTGATACGCGGCCAACATCAGCATCGAGTTGCCTTGGCTATCGATCATGTTGACCGGTACACCAGCAGTCACGTAGGTCTGAACCAAGTCCGCATCACCGTTGCGTGCGGCATCGAAGAGACGGTGTGCGAGTTCGATGGCTTTCGCTTCTGAGTCAGTCACCTGATCAGCCTAGTGTTGTCCCTCGGTCAAAACATGACTGTGGGGCTGACCATTTAGGCCAGCCCCACAGTTTTACGCCACTACATCAGCGTTGAGTTACCTCGAAATCAGAGGTCGCTACCGATACGACGACGTGCCACGAGTGCGACACCGCCAGCCATCAGCGTGAGTGCGCCCAAGCCCGACAGCAGGAAGGTTGAGCCGCCTGTACGCGTCAGGTTGGAAGCACCTGTTTCGGTGTCTTCAGCCACGTCGTCGTCGCCAGCTTCTTCGCCACCGTCACCAGTTTCTTCGCCACCTTCATCCGGCCCCGCATCAGCCGGAAGGATCGAAATCGGCGTCCACGCTGCATACTGTTGGTCACTCGTTGAGGCGATGAGATAGTAGTCTCCGGCGGGAGCATCGGCCGGAATCGTGAGTGGCATGTTTCCGCCAGCACCGACCGCGTGTGAGCCCAAGGGCACTGTCGGAAGTGCTGCCGCAGCCGCTACGTTCTGTGACGCGCCGGTTGGAGCACCAGTCGGCAAACTAGCTTCAAGACGCATTCCGTACGTCTCGCCTACGAAAGCTTCAGGGAACGTTGCCGTGATACCGGAGCCCGCCTTAGCCGTCGCCGGAGCTTGGATAGTCAGCTCAACGTCGTCCTCGCCACCACCGGCCGCGACAACCTGGATGACATCAACAGTCACGTCTTGATCAGGCGCAATGGTGCATTCTGTCGTCTGCGGGCTCTCATCCAAACGATCTTCCTTCTTCATCACGACAAGGTTCGATGTGAAGTTTCCTGCAGCCACGGTGATCGTTTCACCCGCTGCACCGGCAACGATCGGATCGCCCGTCCCGGTCGCGGTGACAATGAATGGCCCCTCGGGGTAGTGCGGGATCGGGGTCAACGGAACAGTCATGTTCGTGGTGCGCGGAACGCCGTTCACGGTGGAGTGCGAAACCGAGCCTCCATCTGCAAAGCGGTGCCCAACGAAGTGAATTGCATTTCGGACCGAGGACTGCACCGTTACTTTGGCTGTCACGGTCGGCGTGAATGATT
>JAAZCT010000259.1 GCA_012513165.1 Actinomycetales bacterium | reverse complement strand
GCCCAGCCCCACCCTGTTCCACTGGGATTCGCCCCAAGCGCTCGAAGCGACCGGCGGCTGGCAAGACCGCACCATCGCTGACCGGTTCGCCGATTATGCGCACATCGTCACTGAGCGTTTGGGCGATCGTGTCCCCCGCTGGATGACGATCAACGAGACCGTCGTGTTCACTCTGTTGGGACACGCGATCGGCGAGCACGCTCCGGGTAAAGCGCTCGGCTTCGACGCCCTCGAAGTGGCGTGGAACCAAATGCTGGCGCACGGCAAAGCGGTTCAGGCGATGCGTGCGAACGGCATCACGAACATCGGCATCGCCAACAACCACGCCCCGATCTGGCCCGTGGGTGGCCGCCAAGAAGACGCGGACGCTGCGGGACTGTTCGATGTCATCTACAACAAGGTGTTCCTCGATCCGATCCTCTTGGGCACCTGGCCGCTGGCCGGACTGTTCGACATCGAGTCGGCTGAAGACGGCGATCTGGAACTCATGAGCCAGCCGATCGACTTCTTGGGCAGCAACCACTACAACCCGCAGGGCGTGAGTGCGGCTCCCGAGGGCGCCGAGTTGCCGTTCGACCTGGTCGACGTGCCCGCCGAGCGTCACAACGACTTCGGCTGGCCGATCGTGCCCGAAGGCTTCACCGAGTTGCTCGTCGGCTTGAAAGAAACCTACGGCGACAAGCTCCCTCCGATCTACATCACCGAGAACGGCGGATCGTTCGGAGAAGGACCCGGCGAAGACGGGCGCATCCGCGATCAGCGTCGCATCGACTACACCCACGATCACTTGCTGGCGCTCAAGGCCGCAATGGATGCCGGTGTGGACGTGCGCGGCTACTTCCACTGGTCGTTCATGGACAACTTCGAGTGGACCGACGGCTACACGCAACGCTTCGGCCTCGTGTACACCGACTACGAAACCCAAGAACGCATCCCGAAGGATTCGTTCCACTGGTACAACCAAGTGATCAAAGCTCAGTCCTGAGTTTCCCAAACACGAACGCCAGCCCCGGGTTTCCCCGTGGGCTGGCGTTCGTGTTTGTGGCTGTGGTTCGTGCGTGAGAGTGCGCGCTACAGCGGCAGTTTCGGTTGGGGTGGCGCGAAGCCAGGATCAACGCCGTCGAACAGGCTGGACACCGATTCACCTGCGTGGATGCGGGCAATCGCTTCAGCAAACAGCGGCGCAATCGAGCGCACTTGAAGTTCGGGCCAATCTTCCGGCTCAGGGACCGTATTCGTGGTGACCACTTCGGTAATCATCGGATGGTTGCGCAAACGCTCGACTGCTTTGCCAGCGAACAGTCCGTGCGTACACGCCACCGACGCTTCGGTGACGCCCTCGATTTCGAGGCGGTCCATCAACTCGATGATCGAGCCGCCCGTAGCGATCACGTCGTCGAGCACGATGGCGCGCTTCCCGGCCACGTCACCCACGATCGCGTCGATCACGACTTTGTCATCGGCTTTACGTTGCTTGCTGCCGGCCGCGACGGGCAGTCCCAAGAGCGTGGCGAACTGCGAAGCAGTCTTGGCGTTGCCCAGGTCTGGTGACACCACGACCGCGTTGCTGAGGTCTTGGGCGCGGTAGTGTTCCGCGATCTCGCCGATGGCGGTCAAGTGATCGACGGGCACCGAGAAGAACCCGTGCACTTGTGGCGCGTGCAGCGTCATGGTGACAACTCGGCTCACGCCAGCGGTGGCGAGCATGTCGGCGACGAGTTTGCCGCCAATCGAGATGCGCGAAGAATCTTTCTTGTCAGAGCGGGCGTACGCATAGTGCGGGATCACCGCCGTGATCGACGCGGCAGAAGCGCCTCTGGCGGCGTCGACCATCAACAGCAGTTCCATTAGATGGTCTTGGGTGGGAATCACCAGCGGTTGCACGATGTAAACATCGCGTTGACGGCAGTTGGCTAATAGCTGAACCTGCAGGCAGTCATTGGAAAATCGCGTGGTGTCAGACGGGGACACGGTGATCCCTAAGTTGTTACAGATTTCGTCTGTCAAGCCTCGATGGGCGCTACCTGAGAAAACGACAATGTCACTCACCTTGTGAAGGCTAGCCGATGATGGGGCGTTATGCCCAGAGTTGTCCGTCGAGTCGGTCTTCTGCTTCATCGAGTGTGCCTTCGTAGGCGCCCGTCGAGAGGTACTTCCAGCCGCCGTCGGCGATCACGAAACAGATGTCTGCGCTCTCGCCCGCTTTGACGACTTTGTTCGCCTGAGCGATGGCCGCGTGCAAGATCGCGCCCGTCGAGATCCCGGCGAACAGGCCCTCGTGGTCGATCAGTTCGCGAACGCGCTTCACCGCGTCACGCGGGCCGACCGAGAACCGCGAGTCGATCAGGGACGCGTCGTACAGTTCCGGCACGAAACCCTCGTCGAGGTTGCGCAGCCCGTACACGAGTTCGCCGTAACGCGGCTCGGCGGCGACGATGCGCACCTCGGGCTTGTGTTCGCGGAAGAAGCGACTCACGCCCATGAGTGTGCCGGTGGTGCCCAGCCCGCCCACGAAGTGAGTGATCTCTGGCAGGTCGGCCAAGATTTCCGGAGCGGTGCCGCGGTAGTGCGCGTCAGCGTTGGCTGGGTTGCCGTACTGGTAGAGCATCACCCAATCGGGGTTCTGCGCAGCGATGCCCTTCGCCATCCGGACGGCTTCGTTCGAGCCACCAGCAGCCGGCGAACTGATGATCTCGGCGCCCCACATCGTTAAAAGTTGGCGACGTTCGATCGAGGTGTTCTCGGGCATGACGCACACCAGGCGGTAGCCGCGTTGACGGGCCACCATGGCCAGCGAGATGCCCGTATTGCCGCTGGTTGGCTCCAGGATCGTGCACCCGGGCGTCAACAAACCATCGGCTTCGGCCTGATTGATCATCGACAACGCTGCCCGGTCTTTGATCGAGCCGGTTGGGTTGCGGTCTTCGAGCTTCGCCCACAAGCGCACGTCGGCGCTGGGCGACAGGTTGGGCAGGCCAATCATCGGCGTGTGCCCGCCCGAATCGATCAGGGAGTCATAGCGGACCACGTCGGTCAGCAGCCTCCGGCGACGGCCGGCAGAATCACGACGGTGTCGCCGTCGCTGATGGCCGTTTCGAGGCCGCCGGTGAAACGGATGTCTTCGTCGTTGACGTAGATGTTCACGAAACGGCGCACTTCGTCGTTCTCGACCAAGCGCTCAGCGATGCCGGCGAAGTTGCTTTCCAGATCGGCAATCAACGCGCGAACGTCGTCGCCCGCAGCGTCAACGGCGCGCTCATCGTTGGTGTAGGTGCGCAAGATGGTGGGAATTCGGACCTCAATGGTCATGGGTTTCAGCCTTCAAACTTTGGTGGTTGCTTGTCAGTGGTCATAACGTTCGACGACGCGAACTTCTTCCTCAGTAACGACGCTATCGATTATCCGATACGAACGAAACTCGATGTCACCTGCCTCATGCGCGCCGTCTCGGGTGGACACCAGCACATAATGGGCGCCCGGTTCGGACGCCAAGTTGATGGCAGTACGCGAGGGATACGCCTCGGTTCCGGTATGCGAGTG
>JAAZCT010000258.1 GCA_012513165.1 Actinomycetales bacterium | reverse complement strand
TGCACAAAATCAGCGAGATCTACGACCGGATTGGTTTCGCGGCGGTCGGGCGCTATAACGAGTTCGAGAACCTGCGCATCGCCGGCGTGCGTTTGGCTGACATGCGCGGATACTCCTACGACCGAAAAGATGTAACCGGCCGCGGACTCGCTAACGCGTATGCGCAAACTCTAGGCACGATCTTCTCCAGTGGAGGGGAAAAGCCGTTCGAAGTCGAGTTGTTCGTTGCCGAAATCGGCGAGGAAGCGGACGACGATCGTATCTATCGTTTGACGTACGACGGCTCGGTCGTTGATGTGCAGGGCTGCGGGATCATGGGCGGGTCGAGCGAGAAAACCGAGCCGGTTCTTAAGGGTTCGTATACTGCCGGACTTGATCTGGCCGCCGCGATCCGGATCGCCGCAAGCGCGTTAGGTGCCGACGCTGAACCTGCGCGTGCCATCGGCGGAGCAGACCTCGAAGTCGCAGTTTTGGATCGGACTCGCTCTCAGCCACGCAAGTTTCAACGAGTTCCCCAGACTGACGTTGAGGCGGCTTTAGCCTGAAAATCTAGGCCCAGCCAATAGTTATTTACCAGACATTCACACTTCCTTGTGCTCCACGACACACTCCGAGCGCGATTTGCTACTAGTGTTCAGTCATGGAGCGTCGCATCTTTGGAATCGAGAATGAGTACGGGGTCACCTTCACTTTTAGCGGCCGACGACGCCTCTCGCCAGACGAAGTGGCCCGCTACCTGTTCCGTCGCGTGGTCGCGTGGGGGAGAAGCAGCAACGTATTCCTTCGCAACGGTTCGCGCTTGTATTTAGACGTCGGCAGTCATCCCGAATACGCCACGGCCGAATGCGATGATCTGATCGAGTTGGTCGAGCAAGACCGTGCCGGCGAGCGGATTCTCGAGGGATTGATGATCGAAGCCCAAGAGCGCCTGCGCGCAGACGGGATCGAAGGCGAAATCTACCTGTTCAAGAACAACACTGACTCGGCCGGCAACTCGTACGGCTGCCACGAGAACTTTCTCATCTCACGCAAGGACGATCTTTCGGCACTGACGGATTCGTTCATTCCGTTTCTTGTCACTCGGCAGATCATTTGCGGGGCTGGCAAAGTGCACCAGTCTCACCGAGGATCCTCTTTTTCATTGAGTCAACGCGCCGATCACATTTGGGAAGGCGTCTCTAGCGCAACTACCCGGTCGCGCCCCATCATCAACACGCGTGATGAGCCACATGCCGACGCGGAACTCTATCGTCGGTTGCACGTGATCGTGGGCGACTCGAACATGAGCGAAACCACGACGCTCCTCAAAGTCGGTTCGGCCGATCTCGTGCTTCGCATGATCGAGGCTGACTTTCCGATGCGCGATATGACCCTCGAGAACCCGATCCGAGCGATCCGCGAGATTTCCCAAGACATCAGCGGCCGTCGCCTCGTGCGGCTGGCCAACGGCCGCGAGCTTTCCGCACTCGATATCCAAGCCGAGTACCTCATGCGCGTCAACGATTTCGTGGACAGGTACGGCTATCACACGCCCACGGTTGATCGCGTGCTCGACCTATGGGAACGCGTCCTCAAAGCCATGGATTCAGACGACTATTCCCTGGTAGAGCGTGAGATCGCCTGGGTGATTAAGTACAAACTCTTGGATCGGTATCGCAGCCAGCGCGGCCTGACCTGGTCTGACCCTCGCATGGCTCAACTCGATCTCGCTTATCATGATATTCGCCGGGATCGCGGACTTTTCTATATGCTCGAAGCCAATGGTTCCGTCGCTCGCGTCACCCGAGATCTCGACGTATTTCGTGCGAAGACATTCCCTCCCCAGACCACGCGCGCGAAGCTCCGCGGTGATTTCATCGCCAAAGCTCAAGCGCACAATCGTGATTTCACCGTCGATTGGGTCCATCTGAAACTCAACGACAACACCCAACGCACCATCTTGTGCAAAGACCCGTTCCGGTCCGTTGACGAACGCGTCGATCGGATCATGGAATCGATGTAATTTGCGCCACGCGCCTAGGCCGTCGTGATTTCTTGTGTGCTATCGCTAGTCTTGGGTGGATTCTGTCTCCTCTTGATCAAGGACTGCACTGTGCGTCGTTCTGCTATCACCGCCGTTTTCGCCATTCTAGGCCTCGTATTGACCGGCTGCGGCCTCGGTTCGGGCCCCTTGGGCAAGATTGATGTCTCCAAAGATGACGTCCCGAAGGTCACGTTCAAGAAGGACTTCTCAGTTGAGAAGACTGAAGCTCTCGTGGTCAAAGAAGGCAAGGGCGACAAAGTCAAAAAGGGCGACTCGATCAAAGTCAATTACATTGCTCTGAACGGTCGCACCGCGAAAGAGTTCGACAACTCTTTCGAGAACGAACGCCCCATGTCGCTGACGCTTGTTGAAGACGGCGTCCTTCCCGGCTTCTATAAGGGTCTCGTAGGTCAACGAATCGGCTCTCGCGTGCTCGTAGCAGTGCCGCCCGCGGATGGAGTCGAAAAGCTCGGATCCCTCGATGGCCTTGATCTGAAAAAGACCGACACGATGGTATTCCTGTTCGACATTGTGTCTACCGTTCCAGCCGCTGCATCCGGCGAAGCGCAGAAGGCTCCTGCGAACCTCCCGTCGATCGTTTTCGATAAGGACAAGCAACCCAGCGGGTTCAAAGCCACCAAGACCAGCGACAAGAAGCTTTCTAAGACTCAGAGCGCTGTCGTCATCAAGGGTGATGGACCGAAGATCAAAGCGGGTCAAGCTGTGACTGCTCATTACGTGGGACAGAAATACCCTGACGGCGAAGTCTTCGACGAATCCTGGACCAGCGCCCCTCGACAGTTCGCCGTCGGGGCCGGACAACTCATCGCTTGCTGGGACGACGAACTCGTTGGCCAAACCATCGGGAGCCGAGTCATCGTGGCCTGTACAGCGGAGGATGCTTACGGCAAGAACGCCAAGGCAGAAGGACGCCCCGATGGCGCTTTGATCTTTGTGATCGATTTGCTCGACGCCATCTGACATGATCTGGACATGGCTCTGAAAAAGAACGAACGGATTCTCAATCTGCTGTTCGCTCTCATGTCCACGAAGCAGTTCCTCACCAAGGAACAACTTCGACAGATCATTGAGGTCTACCGGCCGCTCAGCGACGAGGCTTTTGAGCGCCAATTCGAGCGCGATAAAGAACAGTTGCGGGCGCTCGGTGTGCCCATCGAGACGGGCAGTCACGATCCGTGGGGCCCTGCTGATGGATATCGCGTCAGTCGAACCGAGATCGAACTTCCTGATATCGATTTGAGTGGGCCAGAAGCGGCAATTGTTGCTCTGGCCGGCCAAGTCTGGCAAGACTCCTCGATGGGTGACGCGGTCACCACGAGTCTGACCAAGCTCAAAACGATAGGTATCGATGTGGAAGCCGAACCGCTGCGCGTGCTGACTCCACTCGTCAAGGTGGCAGACGATAGTTTTGAAGACATTCTCAATGCCATTCAAAGTTGTCGCGCCATTTCGTTTAGCTACTCCGATGCGCGCGGCGGCACTTCGGTGCGCAAACTCCAGGCATGGCAACTGTTTAACTGGCAGGACCGCTGGTACGTAGGCGGACTTGATCTTGACCGCGACGAGCCAAGAGTGTTCCGCTTGTCACGATTCGCTTCGAAACCGAAAGAGTTCGGCCCCCCGAACGCCTACGAACCGCCGAGCGACGTCGAATGGAAGAACATCGCAACGCAAATGTTCAAGACCGGGGGCACTCACAAAGCCACGCTCGCGGTTTCCAAGGG
>JAAZCT010000257.1 GCA_012513165.1 Actinomycetales bacterium | reverse complement strand
TACGTGGTCAGTTCAATCGCGTTGGTGGCCCCCACGACGATTGCGACCGATTCCTGCCCCCAATCGGGATGGTCGCGTCCAACCACAGCGCAATCTGTGACATCGGGATGGCGTTCTAGGACGGCCTCAATTTCACGAGGGTAGAGATTTACGCCACCCGAGATAATCAAGTCGGTCCTGCGGGCGTCGATGTGAACCCAGCCGTCGGGGTCAATCCTCCCTAGATCGCCAACAGTGAACGCCGGACCGTTCTCGGTTTGTTGCCAGGCCATGGCAGATCGCTCAGGATCACCGAAGTATTCGAATGTCGCCCAAGGTGGCACGATGCACCATAACTGTTGGGACTCGTCGACGAACATCGTGCGGTTCGTCCGAGCGATGCCTACTCCGGACCGCCGTTCAAGCCAATCGGTTGAGTGGCATACCGTGAACTGCCCTTCAGTGGAGCCGTAAAACTCGGCCAGAACGTTACGGCCGAATTGCCCAATGGCGCGGGCTTTTAGCTCAGCAGGGCAAGGTGCACCGGCATGCACGACTAGCCGGAAACTCGCGAATGCTCGTAAGTCTGCTTCAGGTAAGTCGTTTAAAAGGCGCTTGAGATGCGTAGGGACGCAAAACATCGTTGTGGGTGAGTGCTCTCGGACAAGAGCGGCAATTTCACCGGTCTTAAACCTGGGGGGAACGAGAAGATCGCCGCCCGAGATTACGGTGTTCAAGGCGAATCGCAATGGAGCCGAATGGTAGAGGGGTGAGACAACGAGATTTATATCCATATCTGTGAACCCCCAGAGTTCTACTTCCTCAGCTAGGGCTGACTGGGCAAGTTCAGGCGTCCACCATCGGGACCACACGCCTTTGGGTCGACCTGTGGTTCCGGATGTGAGATGGATCGGCCTGCAATGGGGGACTCGCTGAATTGGTGTCCTGACGCTCATCGCCAGTCCCTCCTGCTCGTCCCAAGACAGCAATTCGAGCGCGGGATCGAGATCCAGACGAATGCTTGCCAGCTCGGTCTCAGTGAGGTTTGGGCTGACGGGGATGGGGACCAGTTCGAGCCCCAGACAAGCCCACATGAGGGCAACCGATTCCCACTTTTGGTCCACCGTCACGAGGATCCGAGCGCCAGCCGTCAGGCCCACCTGTGCAAGTCCAGTAGCAAAACGCTCGGCTGTGCTTAGAACGGCTTCATTCGTGGCGAAAAACGCAGACATCGGGAGCCTTTCTTTCGACATGAGGGATCTGGTGAACCACAAGCGTGTGGCCCTCCAGTATGATTCACTAGGTTGGGGTTCTCTACGAGGAGTATTCGATCTTGGTTAACAGTGAGGCGAACACGGGCAAGAACATGCCTGTCGGTCACCGCCGTAAGCTTGCTGAGCCTTCGAGACCCCAAGAAGTTCTCGATACGGCGGCTCCCGTGGTGGTGAAGCGAACGGTCGGAACTAGGCGTAGGCCAGACGCATCCGCTCCAACAGGTCCTCTCCGCGCTCCAACTTTCTCCCACGCGGTTCCTGGTAGTCGTAGGAAGATTGAATCCTTAGACTCGGGAAGCGCTTTTCCTGCCGCGATCGCGGCACAAATACAGCGTCCCGTTGGCTCGCGTCGCAGAACCGAATCATCGGCTGCACCAGTTGCTTCAGTTGCCCGCAGCGCCGCCGCGAATGAATCGGTCGCCACGGCTGCTTTCGAAACGATAAAGACTAGTTCGAAAGCTAACGCGAAGTCGGCTAGCCAGTATCTCGTGCGCACCCGCGAAGATCGCGCTCAAATCAATCCGTTCCTACGCAAACGCCTCGTTCCAGCAGTTGGGTTCTCGGCGCTGGCGCTCGCCAGTGTTGCCGCTTTCATCGATGTTTCATCGCTGCCCAGCACGGGGCAATACAAGGACGTTATTACCGCAGCTGCCGTTACAAGTCAGGCATCGGTCGCAACAAGCCGTGATTTGGAGCGCGCGCCCGTGGTAGACAGCGCGAGCGCACGTGCCGAAGTCGAAGGCAGTCGGTTCGTTACGAGAAAGATTGATGTTCTCGCTGACGCGTCGAAAGATTCAGCCACGTTGGCGTCACTTTCTAAGGGGCAAACCGTACGCATTACGGGCGTAACAGAAGGTGTTTGGTCCCAGGTAATTCACAAGGACTTGCCTCGTTGGGTCGAGTCGGCCGCGTTATCCTCCGACAAGCCACCCTTGTTGGCCCACGAGGGTGAGATTTCCGCCGCCGTCTGTTCACGCGGATCGAGCATCGAGGCCCGACTGCAGCCGGATACGATTCGTGTATACCGCGCGGTTTGCGAACGATTCCCTGAAATTCGGCAGTATTGGGGTCAAGCAAATCGAGGTACGCACAGCACCGGTCACTCGCTCGACATCATGGTGAGCGGGGGGCGCGGTAAAGAAGTTGCGGCCTTCCTCCAGGATCGAAAAGCTGAGCTGGGCATCGAATACCTGATCTACCAACAGAAGATCTGGAGCGTCGAGCGCTCTGCCGCAGGTTGGCGGAGCATGGCCGATCGCGGCGGAATCACGGCGAACCACTACGATCACGTTCACGTAACCACATACGGTTCAGCTGCAAAGTGACATTCCAAGTCGGTCTCACCGGTGGAATTGCCTCGGGCAAGAGTACCGTTAGCAGGCTTTTCGCTTCTGCAGGATTCACCGTCATCGACTACGACGTCATCGCTCGTGAGGTCGTGGCCCCAGGCTCAGTGGGCCTGAAGCGCATCGTTCAGGCTTTCGGACCTGATTACATTGACGACCACGGCAACATGGATCGTGTTCGGATGGGTGCGCTGGTCTTTTCGGACAAAAACGCCTTGGCTCAACTTGAAGCGATCACGCACCCGCTCATCCAGGCAGTTGTCGCGAAACGCGTTGATCTGGTGGGATCGGGCGTCGTAGTCCATGACAATCCGCTTCTCGTCGAAATGGGCACGTTCCGCAACTGCGATCTAGTAGTAGTGGTCGATGTGCCACGCGAGACCCAGATTCAACGAATGATCAACGATCGAGGCATGACGCGGCACGAGGCAGAACTGCGCTTAGCGAATCAAACCGGTTCGTCTGAACGTATGTCCGTCGCCGATATCGTGATCGATAATTCCCACGATATCGGCGCGCTTCAGGATCGTGTTGTGGAAGTCGTGGCTCAAATCGCAGTTGCGGCTGAACAACGCGACTAAGGCACTGATCTAGCTAGATCAAGCAGCGATTCCTGAATCGGCGATAGTGCGCAGCTTAGCTATAGCTTGGCGCTCAACCTGACGTACGCGTTCTGCCGAAATTCCGTGACGTCGTCCAATGTCGGCCAGCTTTTGCTGTCGCCCGTCGGCCAAGCCGTAGCGAGCCATGATGATATCGGCTTCGCGTTCGTCCAAACCCGAAATGAAGTCTACGAGCACATCGCGAGATTCCTGATCGATCAGTTGAGGTTCTGGGCCCTGCACGGTATCGCGTGCGATCAAATCGCCCAGTGACGTCGTGCCGTCGTCATCGACAGGCGCATCGAGGCTCACGTGTTCGCGGCCCCAAGACATGAGATCCGTGACTCGTTCAACGGTGAAGCCTAACTCTGCGGCGATGTCTTCGAGTTCCGGTTCTTGGCCAAGTTCCCGTTCGAGATTCCGTCGAGTATTCGAAACTTGGTTGATCTCTTCGACCACATGAACGGGAAGGCGGACCACTCTGCTCTGTTGGGCTACGCCACGGGTAATAGCTTGGCGAACCCACCACGTTGCGTACGTTGAGAACTTGAAGCCTTTGGCGTAATCGAACTTTTCGACCGCGCGCATCAATCCGGTGTTTCCTTCTTGAATCAAGTCAAGAATGGGCATTTGTGAACGGCCGTACTTGCGAGCGATTGACACCACAAGCCGGAGGTTTGCTTGGAGGAACTCGGTAAAGGCTCGTTCGCCCTCTGCGACCAGCCACTCGAGTTCTTCCTTGCTGGCGCGCATCGGTGCACCGCCACGAGCTCTAGCAACCCGACCGGTTTCCAAGAGATGTGCAGCAAACAGGCCAGCCTCGATTGTGCGAGCCAATTCCACTTCGCGTGCGGCATCTAACAAAGGCGTACGGGCAATCTCGGCCAAGTACATTCCCACGCTGTCTTTACCTGCGGTGTCTTCGTATGCGGTCATCAGTCTCTCCTCGGGGTCGAGTGCTACATACGGTTAAACGACCGTGGAAGGAGATAGATTCCATTCTCAGGTGATTCTTGGGTTTCTACTGGGCCCTCCGCGACAAACGTCAATAATCCACGAGAGTTCCCACGCGCGTTCTCGCCATGCGGCATAGCGGCCGCTGACACCACCGTGTCCAGCAGACATCTCCGTTTTGAGTAGAAAGGGGCCACCGTCGGTGGCTACTTCCCGAAGTCGAGCGATCCACTTCGCGGGCTCGACATAGAGAACTCTGGTGTCGTTCAAACTCGTGACCGCGAGAACAGCCGGGTAGCTTCGGGGGGCGACATTTTCATAGGGCGAGTACGACTTCATGTATTCATAGACGGACGCTTCCGCCAATGGGTTGCCCCATTCATCCCATTCGATGACGGTGAGGGGAAGTTCCGGGTCAAGAATCGATGTCAACGGATCGACGAAAGGCACGTCGGCCACAATCCCGCAGAACGCATCGGGCGCCAAGTTCAGTGCGGCACCAACTAGCAGGCCTCCGGCGCTTCCGCCTTCTGCAACCAATCTGTCCGCTGACGTCCAGCCCTCGGTTACGAGTGCTCGTGCACAGGCAACGAAGTCCGTGAACGTGTTCTTCTTGTGCAATAGTTTGCCGTTGTCATACCAGAACCGACCCAACTCGCCCCCGCCTCGAACGTGGGCGATAGCGAACACGAATCCACGGTCGAGCAGGCTCAAACGCGGGATCGAGAATCCGGGATCCAAGCTCACTTCGTAGGATCCGTAGCCGTATAGCAGGGCCGGGGCCGTGCCATCGCGTGGCGTATCACGCCTCGCCACGATCGAAACAGGAACCCGAGTGCCGTCCTCGGCCGTAACCCAGAGACGTTCCTGCAGATACTCGTCAGCGTCAAACTTACCGAGCACCTCGCCCTGCTTCCTCAAGAAAGTCTCGCCAGTTTCGGGGTCGAAGTCGAAGATTTTCGCTGGCTCCACAAACGAACTGGTCGCGAGGCGCACATATTTGGGGTTCGGCTCACTTCCAGCACCGACCCCGTACGCGGTCAGTTCGGCCTCCGTCGATATGACGGACATGGGACCAAGTCCATCCTCTGTGACTGCCATAACTCCGACGCGTGGCAAGGCGTCGCTCCGAAACGACAGGTAGACGTACTTCTCAGTCACGTCGAGATCATCAAGCCGGATGCTGTCGCTGCCCGTCAAGATGGTGATTGACTCGGTGGGGGAGTCCACGGGACTCACGGTCAACTCGAAGTTGGGGTGACTCTTGTTATGGAGGAACACCCAGTGATCTCGGCCGCCAATCACGAGGTGATCTGCGAAGTACTCGACACCAGTTTCACGCGGCCAGACAATCTGAAACTCCGACCGCGGGGCATCCGACGGGACGTAGCGAAGTTCGGAAGTGATCTTGGATCCGACAGAAATCATGAGGAACTTCTCAGACAGAGTTGAACCTATCCCTACGAAGTAGCGCTCGTCTGGCTCTTCAAAAACCAGTTCATCGGGTCCTTCGCTCCCAATGTCGTGGCGCCACACTTGGAAAGGGCGCCAGCTTGCATCGACACGCACATAAAAGAAGCACGACGCGTCACATGACCAAACAACGCTCGGGGCAATGTCTGTTACCACCGCGTCTTGCTGGGAACCGTCGTGCAGGTTGCGAATATTGAGCCGGTAGCGCTCGTCGCCTTCGGTGTCTACTGTCCACGCTAAGAGGTTGTGGTCGTGCGATAGCGCTGTCGAACCAAGCTGAAAGAACGCGTGTTCGTCAGCTTCCAGATTCGAGTCGAGCAAGACCTGTTCCTGTTCGTGTTCGATACTTTCGATCTCAGGCGGATTCC
>JAAZCT010000256.1 GCA_012513165.1 Actinomycetales bacterium | reverse complement strand
TGTCCATCCAGGGCGAAGCCAATGTCAGCTGGGGTCGGCCCGAAGGCAGGGTCATCGGCTTGCGCGTTGACGGTGACGAGGCGCAGTAGATCTCCAGCGACGACAATCATGTGGGTAACTTACCCCGGTGCACGAACCGACTGCGCGGTTTGAACGGCTGGGTCAGTTGATTTCGGTTCGGTAGAAGTTCGCGTGCGAGCGCGAAGGCGTGGGGCCGCGTTGCCCTTGGTAGCGCGAACCGTACTTGGCCGAACCATATGGGTTCTCAGCTGGTGAGGTGAGCTGAAAGAAGCACAACTGGCCAATCTTCATGCCCGGATACAACTTGATCGGTAGCGTGGCGACGTTTGCCAGTTCCAAGGTGATGTGCCCGCCGAATCCCGGATCGATAAAGCCGGCCGTGGAGTGAGTCATCAAGCCGAGGCGGCCCAGCGAGCTCTTGCCTTCGAGGCGCGCTGCCACATCATCGGGCAGAGTCACGAACTCAAAGGTGGACCCCAACACGAACTCCCCCGGGTGCAAGACGAAGGCTTCGCTCGGGTCAACATCTACTTCGCGCGTCAAGTCGGACTGGTCTACAGCCGGGTCAATATGGGGGTACTTGTGGTTGTCAAAGACGCGAAACAGGCGATCCAAGCGCACGTCAATGCTCGAGGGTTGGATCATGGAGGGATCGAACGGATCCAACTGCACGCGGGAGCGATTGACCTGGTCAAGAATGTCTCGATCTGAAAGCAGCACAAGACGAAAATAACCCATCACAAGCGATACCGTTAAGGCATGTCTGAAACTAAGGGCGTTCGTGTCCGCGGAATTTTGCTTGGCCTCGGGATTTCACTCGGGCTATTAGGAGTTACGGCTGCCGTTTCGGCGCCCGGCATTGTCGAGAATTCGATGAACAAAATCGACTATTTCGATTACGCAGGCGCTTCGGAGGAAGCCCTCGCGCTGCACAGCGAGTTGACGATCGTTGATATGCACGCAGACACGCTCTTGTGGGACCGAGACCTGACTAAACAAAGTTACCGCGGGCATGTGGATCTGCCTCGACTCCAGCAAGCGAACGTTGCAATTCAAGTTTTTTCGTCAGTTTCTAAGACCCCCAAGGGCCAAAACTACGATTCCAACTCTGCAGATAGTGACAACATCACGCTGTTGAGCATCGTGCAGGGCCAGCCAATCCGCACGTGGAACTCACCACTACAGCGCTCGTTGTTCCACGCCAAGAAACTCGAGGCGGCCGCCAAGGATTCCAACGGCAAATTGCAGCTGATTCATGACCGCGGCGAACTCGCCGACTTCCTCCTCGAGCGTGAAGGCAATCAAGACCTTGTCGGGGCGCTCTTCTCAGTCGAGGGACTGCACAACCTTGAAGGAGACTTCAAGAACATTCAGAAGTTGTTCGACGCGGGCATGCGTATGGCTGGCTTCACTCACTTCTTCGATAACGAACTGGCGGGTTCGATGCACGGCGAGAAGAAGGGCGGCCTCACCGAATTCGGCGAAAAGACCTTTGACGAATTGCAGCGTCTCGGCGTGATCATCGACATCGCTCACGCTAGCCCTGCCGCGGTCGACGATATGTTGAAGCGCGCTACCCGCCCCGTAGTTTCAAGCCACGGTGGCGTCCAGGGCACGTGTATGGAAAACCGAAACCTCAGTGACGACCAGATTCGCGGGGTGGCGGCTACGAACGGCGTCATCGGGATCGGCTTCTGGGATGCCGCAGTGTGTGACACGTCGCCGAAGGCTGTTGTGGACGCGATCGATCACGTGGTCGAGATCGGCGGCATCGAGACCGCGGCACTCGGTAGCGACTTCGATGGAGCGGTCACCGTGGGCTGGGACGTCACGGGAATGGATCTGATTACGCACGAACTCCTAGAGCGTGGGTACACGCCTGAGGAGATCCGTCTCATCATGGGCGGAAACACGATCCGCGTATTCAACGATGTCTTGCCCGAAAGTTTTGCCGACCACGAACACTGAGGAAGTTCTGCGTAGGTTTCACCTTGCTACCTCCCTGCCACTAGGATGTGCCTATGTCCCAAGTCACACTCGAATCTCAGGGCGATGTGCGCATCCTTTCACTCAACAGCCCCGAGCGTTTGAACGCGCTCGATTGGCCGACCCTCGACGCGATCAAGGCAGCCATCGCCGATATCGCCGAAGATCGGGACGCGCGCGCAGTTGTTGTGACGGGAGCCGGGCGCGCATTTTGTGCGGGTGCGAATCTCGAGAACGTGTTTGGCGACCGGACCCGTCCGATACGCGTTCTGCGTGACCACCTCAAGGCACTTTACGAATCTTTCCTCGGTCTCGTCGATCTGCCGATCCCCACGATTGCTGCGGTGCATGGCCCAGCCGTCGGAGCCGGGTTCAGCATTGCGCTCACGTGCGACGTCATCATTGTCGGACCCGACGCTAGTTTGGCGCCCACGTTCAGTTCGATCGGCCTGCATCCGGGCGGTGGCTGTACTTGGCTACTAAACCAGCGAGTAGGCCCGGCTCAAACGAAACAGATTCTGTTTAGCGCCAAGGCGATCGGCCCTGAGAGAGCTGTGGCTCTTGGTATTGCACAAGAGCTCGTCGACGATCCGCTGGAACGGGCGCTGGCACTCGCAAAGGATTGGGCTGGAAAATCCCCCACAGTCATTCGGGATATCAAATCGTCCGTGGCCTTGGCGATTAAAAGCCCCTTGGAGGAGTCGGTCGATTTCGAGGCTCTCGCTCAAGCAGACTCGTTGCGGTCCGCCGAATTCGAAATGTTCACGGCACGCTTCAACGGCAATTAGTACCGCGCTCTTGCGTTACTTTTTGAGCCGCTGAGCAACTGCTGTCGCCTCGGTCTTCAGTTCTTTCACCACTTCGCGCACCGCTGGACGTGCCATGCGATCTGGGCGCATGACTGCCAGAATGTCGCGTGACGATTCGATTCCGCGCAGGGGGCGCATCGCGAACTTCGCGGCGTGCACTCGTGTGGTGTACCTCGGGAGGATCGCGATCCCATGGCCCGCCTGCACGAGGGATTCGGTGATTGAGTTGTCATTGAACCGTTGCGCGACCGTCGCCCGGTGGCCGGTCGCCGATTCGATCTGTTGGAGCAAGCGATCGAAGGGGAACCCTTGCGGCGCGCCGATCCACGTTTCTTCGATCACGTCGGCAGGCCGCAACGATCGTTTGGCTGTCAGGTGGTGGCCCCGCGGCATGGCGATATCTAAAGGCTCGGTCATGAGCGGCACCGAGACGAGTCCGAGTTGGCGCCAGCGTTCATCTTGGGTGGGACTGTCTGCCACGACAATGTCGAACTTGAGCGCCAGGTCCGGCACCGAATAGCGGTTGGTGGGGTCAGCGTCGGTGGCCTCGAGTTTGAGGTTAACGTTCGCGCCCAACGTAGCCAGCAATCCAGGCAGAAACATTTCAGCGCTCGAGGCGAAGAGCGACATGCTCACGTCACCAACTGGCTGTTCGATATATTCGCGCCACTCTCCTTCGAACTGGGTGATGTGCGCTGACAGTGACCGCGCCCGACGACTGAGTTCGCGACCTGCAGAAGTGAGCGCAATCCCACGCCCTGCCGGTTCTGTCAACGGGACACCCGCTTCGCGTTCGAGGAGTTTGAGTTGCTGAGACACCGCCGAGGGTGTGATCCCAAACACGTCGGCGACCTCGCCCACCAGTCCGTGATCCGCAAGTTCCCGCAGCATTGCAAGCCGGCGCATATCCATGAAGCAAATCTACACGTTTAGGTTAGTTTTATTCGCTTGTGCTTCACGTTTCATTCGAGGCACGATGGACTTCAGAACATTCGAGCCAACTTTGGCGCAGAGCGAAAGGCAATAACAATGACTCCATTCATGGCGCTCGTCGCCGCAACCTTCGTCATCGGCTACGTCCGAACCGGAATGCTCCTCGCAAACGACGGACTTCGCCGAATCCCCACCCGAGTTCAGTGAACTGAGAACCAGCACTGACCTTTCATCGAATCCCACCTCTCACTCGGAGGTGGGATTTCCTTGTGTCATAGCCAAGCCACCAACAGAGCCTGCGCTGGAACGCAACCGAGATTTCAACGACCTGTTGCCCTGAGTGAACTCGGCGATCCGTAAACTGGATTAGTTACTGGCGAGTAGTCCGCTCGGGCGCGAGCCATCCCACATAGCTGAAAGTGCAAAGGCATGAGCCACTACAAGAGCAATTTGCGCGATATCGAGTTCAACCTGTTCGAACTCTTGGACCGCCAGAGCCGTCTGGGCACGGCTCCATTTAACGAACTTGACGTAGACACCGTCAAGAGCATTCTCGGTGAAGTTGATCGTCTCGCTCGCGAAGAGATCGCTGCATCCTTCGTCGACTCAGACCGCAACCCGCCTGTCTACGATCCCACCGCCATGACTGTCGAGATGAACCCCGAGTTCACCAAGTCGTACGCCGCGTGGATGGATTCGGAATGGTGGCGTTTGCAGCTGACCGCTGAGCAGAACGGCCAGACTGCGCCTTCCTCGCTGGTTTGGGCGATGGGAGAACTCGTGCTGGGAGCGAACCCTCCGATCTGGATGTATGCCGCTGGGCCATCGTTTGCTCGCGTGGTGCACGAGAACGGCACCGACCGCGACAAGCAAATCGCCAAGCACATGATCGAACGTCAATGGGGCGCCACGATGGTGCTCACCGAGCCTGACGCCGGATCCGATGTCGGCGCTGGCCGCACCAAGGCCTACTTGAACGAAGACGGCACCTGGCGCATCGAAGGCGTCAAGCGCTTCATCACGTCAGGCGAACACGACATGAGCGAAAACATCATGCACCTCGTGCTGGCTCGCCCCGTCGGAATCGACGGAGTAGGCGGACCTGGCACCAAGGGCCTGAGCCTCTTCCTCGTACCGAAGTTCCACTTCGACCACGAAACCGGTGAACTGACGGGCGAACGCAACGGCGCTTGGGTCACCAACATCGAAAAGAAGATGGGCATCAAGGTTTCCACCACGTGTGAAGTCACCTTCGGCGATCCGGCCACAGGCAACGGCGCTGCTGCGACGGGCGTGCTCTTGGGCGAAGTTCACGACGGCATCAACCAGATGTTCCGCGTGATCGAGAACGCTCGCATGCTCGTCGGCGTGAAGGCCATCGCGACGCTCTCCACCGGCTACCTCAACGCGCTCGAGTACGCGAAGGAACGCATCCAGGGCGCTGACCTCACGAACCCCGCCAAGGACGCTCCGCGCGTTCCCATCACCAACCACCCGGACGTGCGCCGCTCGCTGTTGACGCAGAAGGCGTTCTCCGAAGGCCTGCGTTCACTCGTGTTGTACACGGCGGGATTCCAAGACGACATCTTCATCAAGCAAGCAAACGGCGAAGACGCTTCCCTCGAAGAGGCCGTCAACGATTTGCTCCTCCCGCTCGTGAAGGGCTACGGCTCTGAGCGCTCATGGGTACTGCTTGGCACTGAGAGCCTGCAGACCTTCGGCGGTTCAGGCTTCTTGCAGGACTACCCGATCGAGCAGTACGTGCGCGACGCCAAGATCGACACCCTCTACGAAGGCACCACCGCCATCCAGGGTCAAGACCTGTTCTTCCGCAAGATCGTGAAGGATCAGGGCCGTGCGCTCGGCTACATGGCCGAACAGATCCAGGGCTTCCTGAACGCGGAAGACGCGAATCCGCGGTTGAAGGTTGAACGTGAACTTTTGGCCAAGGGTCTCGAAGACACGCAAGCGATCATCGGAACCATGTTCACCGATCTGATGGCTTCGAACCCAGCAGACGAGAACGGAAACATCCAAAACATTTACAAGGTCGCACTCAACACGACGCGCCTCGTATACGTATTGGGCGACCTCGTCGTTTCGTGGCTCTTGCTGCGTGGCGCCACGGTTTCGCTGGCCGCACTCGACGCCGGAGCGACCGGAGCAGACAAGTCGTTCTACGAAGGAAAGGTCGCTGCTGCGTCCTTCTTCGTCAAGACGATCCTGCCGAAGATGGCTGCTGAAGGCGAGATGGCCGATGTTGTCGACGCCTCGATCATGGACCTAGACATCGACGCTTTCTAACTGATCACAAAGACGTCGCCCCCGCCTAGAGGTGGGGGCGACGTTTTTATGGCATCGTGACTGTATGGATTTCACGCGGCGCTCGTGGTACATCTTGGCAATTGCCGTACCCCTGATCGCTTGGCTGCTCGGTTCGGCCCAATTGGCTTCACGCTGGGACAGCGTTCACGAAGCCAAACCGATTGCCCTCGGCGGCACCTTCGACGCCGACGGCAGAAGCGTCGCGGTATTTACCGACTTCCCGCAGCCAGACCGCGTGATCGATTGCTCGATCGCGAAGCCCCGCGAGTTTGAGGGCAAGATCGCGAAACCACCCGTGGAAATTTCCGTGGATTTCGACTCGACCCGTTGGCATTTGATAGCGCTGGCTGAAGAGGGCCATGAGAAAATGGCGATCTCGTGCCTCCCTGCAGACGAACATACGGACGGTGCCTCGTACGCATTCGCGGTAGTCCCCACAGATTTCGAAGCGAAAACCTCTGCCGAGTTCATTGTCTGGGGCGGTCTGGGCTTTGGGTTCCTCATCGCAGTCGTGATCGGCTACACGCGGTTCCGTTCACTGAAACATAGCGAGTAACCGCTGCTCGAGAGCAATTACGCTAGGACTTGGTCCGCGTAAACCTCGCGCGAACGCCGACGGTATCTCCAGATTTGGAACATCCCCAGTCCCCACAAAACGTACTGGAACGACATCGCTGCGGTGAACGCTGTCGGCGCGTAACCGACAACCCCGGCCGGGGTCTGCCAGTCGAGAATGACCCCGATGGCAATGACGAGAACTAGCGTGGCAATAAATCCGCCTTGATTGACAATTCCGGTGGCGCTCGCGAAGCGCTCGTTGGGGTTAGCCGTACGCACCACGTCGAAACCGATCATGGACGTCGGCCCACCAACACCCACCACAATCACTAACAAAATGAGTAGCCAGTTGGGTGCGTCCCCCGGCCAAGCGAGCGTGGCGGTCCCGACGGCGACGATGGCCCACATGATTGTCAACACAACTGTTGAGCGGTGCCAAGGGAAGTTGACGATGAGGCGCCCCAGAATCGGTCCCGCAATGATGACGGCGACCACCAAGATCGTGAGAAGCAAGCCTGCGAAGTGCTCGCTGGTGTGTTCGGACTGAACGAAGTACGGAAACCCCCACAACAGGCCCAACATGTTGGCGCTGAATTGAGTTGTGAAGTGCATCCAGAACCCGAGTCGCGTTCCGGGTTCCCGCCACGAAGCGCCCAGCGTGCGTTTGATGTTGACCCAGGACAACGCCGCCCC
>JAAZCT010000255.1 GCA_012513165.1 Actinomycetales bacterium | reverse complement strand
GAGGTTCCGGGGAGGAATTGCCCCTTCGGCGTCATGTCGTTTACGGAAATGAACTCTCCCGTAGGCGTCGACAGCAGCAACAGCCTACCAAGGAAAACGAAAGCGCCGAAGTCCGCCCGGCGCAGGTGCGTCGAAGCTCAGTTCGCTTTACGAGCGCGGCGAGCAGCCAGTTCGTCGGCCACACTGGGGATCGCTTCAGCGCGTTCGCTCGGAAGTTCAAGCAGCGTTCCTTCAATCTCTTTCCAGACGCCACCGATCGCAATTCCAAACACGCCTTGGCCGCCCTGAAGCAAGTCGATCACTTCGGAGGCCGAACGACATTCGTAAACACTTGCGCCGTCACTCATCAGGGTGACTTGAGGCAGGGCGTCGGTGCCACGTTCACGTAGGTGCTCAATGGCCGTACGGATCTGTTGCAGCGAAACGCCAGCCTCAAGCAAGCGCTTGATGATCTTCAGGAGAAGTACGTCTTTAAATGAGTACAGTCGAGCCGTTCCCGAACCGGTAGCCGTGCGAACGGTCGGTTCAACCAATCCCGTGCGAGCCCAGTAATCGAGCTGGCGATAAGTAATCCCAGCTGCGCTGCACGCGGTTGGTCCACGAAACCCGGAATCTTCAGGAAGTGGCGACACATCATCGCTAAAGAGCAAACCTTGATCGCCAGCGTGAGCTATTGCTTCTGCCGTCTCATCACGGGGTTCAATCATGATGTGCTCTCCTGTTGGGGAAGTTATGGATATTACGTAAGAAAACCACACGCATGTGCTTTTCGATAGTCTCAAGTTTGGCCTGAGGGTCAGAGTTTCGCGGTGAACCGATGAATCTCGGCGTGTCGCAAACCCTCAAGTTGGACTTGATGGTCCGGTTTAGGCAAAATCTCCAGGTTCGATGTGGTCCAAAAAGTCCCGAAATTGCGCGACTTCCTCTTCCTCTTCTTGAGCTGGTTCGAAACCGGCCTCTTCAAGAACCGAATCGTCGCACCACACGTCAACGCCACTTCGCAGCGCCAACGCGATGGCATCCGATGGCCGAGCATCAACCACGACACCCGATGCGAAATGCAGTTCGGAGTAGAAGACCCCCTCATCCACCCTGACAATGGTGATGCGGTCCAACTGCTCCCCCAAGGCCTCAATCATCGAAACCATTAACTCGTGAGTCAGCGGCCGAATGGTTTCCGTGCCTTGATAGGCGAAGGCAATGGCAGACGCTTCGATTGCCCCTACCCAGATCGGCACTAAACGCCCGCCGTCGCTCTCGCGCAACAGCACTAGCGGCTGGTTCGAGGGGGTTTCCACTCGAACACCCAAAACCTCCATGTGCTTCATGAATCAGCCTCGCAGCCCGCTTCGCACTAAGACGGTGTGCAGGCGCACCGACAAAGCGGCCAGTTCCGCCACTTGAGCTGCTCCCTCACTCGTTTGCCACGTTGATTGCGGAATTGCTTGTTCGACCAATGCCACTTCCCGATCGGCGGCCGTCCGGAAACCTCGCAAATGCCTAGGCTCGATGCCCAGCTTGGAGAGTTCTCCCGCGAGAGATGCAACGACGAGTGCGTCCGCGTCAAAGTACTTCTGCTGCGGGCGTCGACGAATCAATTCAAATTCTTCGAGTTGCACCAATAATTCTTCGCCGATACCAGCCGAATCGATCAGTTCATCGCGACTCAATCGAGTTGCACCAAAACCTTCAGTGATCGACTGTTGCGTAGGCAAACCATCGGCTGACAAGGCCACCTGTGGAAGCCGGAGAGTGGCAAGCATTTCAGTCTCAGGAACGTCGCCTTGATCCATCTGATCGAGGACCTGGCGAATATGACTCAACGGCCAGTAACGGTCCTTCTGCATCCGCAGGATGTATCGAAGGCGTTCGACATCGGCATAGCTGAACTTCCGGTACCCAGATTGAGTCCGCTCTGGTTCGATCAAGCCTTGCTCGTTGTAGTAACGAATTCGACTCAACGAGATATCCGGGAATTCTTCACTCAATTCGGCGATGACTTGACCGATACCGAGGCGAGCTGCCTTCGGATCAGCAACGCTCATTGGGCGCTTCCCGCGCCTGAAACGGATCCGGAAAAGTAGATCAATCGATACTTTCCAAACCGGACTTCATCGCCGCCAGTCAAGAGCACATCCGTATCAATTCGGTCCCTATTGACATATGTTCCGTTCAAGCTGCCGAGATCGCTTACTTGGTAACCCTGCTCCGTGCGAACGAAAGTCGCGTGCCTGCGAGAAACGCTAATGTCATCGAGGAAGATCTCACTCGATGGGTGCCGCCCGACCGTAACCGAATCGTGGTCGAGCAAGAACCGAGCGCCTGCATCAGGACCACGCTGCACCAACAACATGGCACTTCCGACCTGGAGATTTTCAATAACTGAAAGATCAGCGCTCGACAATTCCTCAGTATCAGCATCGATTGCTGGAATGAAGTTAGTCTCTTCTGACTGGTCAGAGGTGGACAACCCGATCATCTCCTCAGGTCTAAAGTTCGAGTTCAGGGTGATACAAACCTAACACCCAATCAAGCCTCAGCACACTGGGTTGGATTCACTTGGTCCCAGATAGCCACATGGCCTAGTTCGGATCAGCCTTGAGCGATCTTGGCATACGCGGCAGAGTCGATCAAACCGTCCGCAGCGCCATCACCCGCAAGGCGAATCTTCACGAGCCAGCCTTCGCCATAGGGATCAGAATTGATCACGTCTGACGCTCCTTCGAGCGATCCATTTACGGCCAGAACCGTGCCGTCTACCGGGCAAAAAACGTCTGAAACCGACTTGGTTGATTCCAGTTCACCAATGACGCTCCCTGCGGAAACGTCGTCGCCTTCGACCGGCAAATCGACATAGACGATGTCCCCGAGTTGATCTTGCGCGAAGTCGGTAATTCCGACCACAGCAACATCACCCTCGATGCGAATCCACTCGTGCTCTTCGCTGTACAAAAGGTCTTCGGGAATCACGTTTTCTCCTAGTTCGGGATTGAGAATGTCACTCTGCAGGTCGAGCGTACTGGCCTTCGACTTCATCTGCCAAGGCCGTGATCGAAATCTTGTCACGTTTGACGACATCAACCGTACCGCCGCGACTTTGAACTCGATCCGCTAAGCCGCCACGAAACTTGACTGCTTTGGCAAGCGTATCTGGTTCGCCGATCACTTCGATCACGTATGGCGGCTGCAGAATGCGTCCCCCGACGCGAACTCCAGCTTCATCGGCGGCAAACCACGTATGCGCGACGACGCGAGATACCCCGTTAATCACGATCGCTTCGGCCCCGGCGTCTCGCATTTCCTGCACAGCATCCAGCAGGACGGACGCAGTGATGGTCTCGTCGGGGGCGGTAATTGTGATTTGCACGCCAGGCCCCTGCGCCCCGACTGATCCGGCCAGGATCGCCATCGCGTTCGCGCGATCGCGAGCAGCCTTCTCAGCTTGAGCGCTATTGGTGGTATCGGCTTTGAGTTCGTCCCGGGTCTTCGTAAGTTCATCGATCTGATCAGCCAAACGCTGGTTTGTGGCATCTATTGACTTCAGCATTTCGGCCAGGTCGGCCCCGCGGAGATTGCTGAAGTCCTGAGCATCATCATCGTGGCGCACTTGAACTGTGATGGCAAACGCCAACACCGCCACAAGAAGCCCGGCGATGATTGAGAGTCCATTTTTGTCGAATTTCGCCCGTTTTGGGTGCTCAGCCGAAGTTTCCTCGGGCGAGTCTGACTCAGGGGCATCGAATTCATCGTCAGGCATGTAAGTACCTCCGCCGGATTGCTGCCGCGTTGGCGAAAATCCGGATTCCCAACACGACAATGACGCCGGTCGAGAGTTGTGCACCGACTCCCATCTGGTCACCCAAATAGACCATCAAAGCCGCAATCAAAACGTTCGAAAGAAAGGAAATCACGAAAACTCGATCATCAAAGCGACCTTCCGAGAGGGCACGCAACGCGCCAACCACCGCGTCCAAGGCAGCAATGATCGCAATCGGCACATACGGCTGAAGGGCAAACGGAATAGACGGCTGAAACAACAGTCCGAGGACGATTCCAACGATAAGACCAACAATGGGAATCATGATCTGCCTTTCTTCACGGCACTCGCATGCCTCACTTCAAGTCGCTTACGTGGCGCCGCCGACATGCGAATTTCATCGGCTTCAGACAATTCCCAAGAGATACCCGAGTTTTTAGCACGATCTTCTAGATACCTACCAGAAGGACTTGCCTCAAACTGTTTCGCGAGAACGCCCTGCGAACCGATTGCCCGGATCACAATTGGATCCGATATAGATTCAAAATTTACGGTAATACCTTCGCCTGCGGAACGGATCGCCGAGGTTGACGTGAGTCTACTTCCGCCCACATCGATCGCTTCCGCGCCAGACATCCAAAGCCCATTCACGACAAGTTGAACATCCAGATCGGAGATTAGCCCCCCAGCGGAATCTCCCGGGGCAGACGACAGTTGGATCTCGACCCCATCGCCGACCACACCACCGGCGGCCGCGTTCAGCACATCGCGCTGAGCGCCCTTCGAAGGTGAAACTATTCTCGAAGAGAGCGAATCGATCTCAGTTTGAAGTGCCAACGCGCTCGTGCGCCGCGAATCGAGAAGTTCTTGACGACTCGCGATGTTGTCGATAAGCGCTTGCCTTTCAAGTTCAGTCGCCGGGCGGTCATTCTGCGACTGCAACGCTACAACTGCGAGCAGAAAACCCAAGGCCACGAGCGACGCAAGCGTGAATACGCGCATGATGCCGTTTGGCTCAGACTCGCGATCCACGTCGTAATATGCGTTGTCCAACGCCGATTCGGCGAGTTGGTCTAGCAACGACTCCGCTTCACGGGGCGATGTGTTGTTCCCGGAATCTGACGTCCCGCTCATCGTCTCGACCGCGGCATAGTCCGAAGTATCTGACGAACTTGAAGCGCATAAAGCAAACCGGCCCACCAATACAAAGCCCCGCCCCAAAGACTGAAGGCCCAGCCGAATACGCGGGCCAAGTTGGCGAGCGAGCCAACCTGATCACCGAGCAACAACAGTGGAAAAGCATAAAGCAGCACTGCAGTAGCGGCTTTCCCCAAAAAGTGCACCGGCAATGAACTGAACCCACGCGTTCGCAACAACGGAACCAGCGCGATGAGACAAAGGTCGCGCAGCGGCAGCGACAACGCAAGCCACCACGGAATAATGTCTCTCATAGCAAGTGCAACGACCACAGCCAGTATGAAGAGACGATCTGCAATGGGGTCGAGCAACACGCCAAGATTCGTTATCTGCCCGGTGGAACGCGCGATCTTTCCATCGAGATAATCGGTTAACCCCGAGACGACAAGTACTAATAATGCCAGTGCATCGCGTTGCGGCCCGAGCACCAGCCAAAGGAACAGTGGCACCATGAGGATTCTTGAAAAACTAAGAATGTTGGGTACATTCAGTACCTGATCTGAGCGTTCAGTTGGAACGGAAACACGCACGCCTTTGGTTTTCGAAGGCTTCCAAGTTTCCTTTTCAGGAGCGTTTCGCACGTAGGTTGTTCGAGGTTCCGGCGCCGCCTGCTTGCCTAATTGATCGAGCGTGGATTCATGATTGGAAGACACCTCACCGGCCGCTGGGGCAACTTTGCGCCGACTACCGACTTTTCTTACCGGATCCACGGACATTATCTTAACCAATAACTCCAACGAATGAGGGTGACACTTGCGTCTTGGCCAACTACTGACAGACTGGACAAGAAAGACAACCTTGGATGTGGGCTCAAACGATAGCCCACCAGCGCATTGGAGGAAGCGTGGCCGATTACACACTGCCGGATTTGTCGTACGATTACGGGGCTTTGGACCCGCATATTTCCGGCAAGATCATGGAACTCCACCACAGCAAGCACCATGCAGCCTATGTCGGTGGCGTGAACCTAGCTCTCGAGAAGCTTGAAGAGGCAAGGGCGAACGAAGCGTT
>JAAZCT010000254.1 GCA_012513165.1 Actinomycetales bacterium | reverse complement strand
GGATTGGTCGGTCGCACATTGCCTCGGTGGTCAACACGATCATCTTGGCCTACGCTGGCACGTCCCTCCCAATCCTGCTGGTGATCATGGCAGATCACAGTTCGTTCGGCGGGGTCGTATCAACCCAACTCATTTCGCAAGAAATCGTGCGCAGCGCGGTTGCGACCCTAGGCTTGATTGCTGCAGTTCCCATCACGACGGCCCTTGCCACAGTGGCCGCACGCAATGGGGATGCGCCTGAGTACGACTATTTCGATGAGGAATTGGGCGAAGTCTGAGACTAGCCGCCGCTCACATCGCGTCGTCGCAATCCGAGGACACCGATGCCGACTCCGGCCAAGGAAATACCGCTCAAGACCATTGCGGCCCAAGCATTAAACTTCTCGATCGGCATTTCCGCCAGGTGAGTGAAGGGCGACAGGTTCAATACGAATTGAGGCAGATCCAGGAGTGTGCCGAACGATCCGAGGAAAACCGACAACGCAACCAATGCCCACGTTGCTGGGACTAGCCGAGGCAGTGTGCCGAAAAGCAGGGCAGCGACTGCCAGCACCACCCCAACCGCGGGCAGATAGGAAAGTTGAGCCCAACCTAAGTCAAGTACGAGGGACCAGTCACGAGTAACCAGCGCTGCTCCAACACCGATCGACCAACCGATGACGAGCAGCATCACCGCTGTAACGAGAGTCGTCACACCGAGTTGCGCCAGAAACCAACGAGATCGAGACACAGGCAAAGCCAGAATTGCTTCGAGTCGAGTTGTGGACTCTTCACTACGAAGTCCTTGAACGGCCATCACGGCGAACGATGAGACAAAAAACGCCATGAAGGTCACCATGTATGCCAGATACCCCGTGAGTAAATCAACTGACGTGAAGAGTTGCCGGAAGACTTCGGGCAACTCGGCTTCGAGAAGCGCTTGAGTAAAACCACCGAAAGCTAAACTGCCGACAATGAGCGACCCCGCCCAAGCAATGGTCAAAGAGCGTTGTTGCCGCCATGCCCAACCCCACGGGTGTCCCCACCGAGAGGGTGCATGGCCAGGCCCCAAACGGGCCTGAAAGTGGCTGGCGCCAAAGTCACGAACGGCAGACAACGCGAACCCCATGGCACATGTCACCATGGCCAAGATGAGCGGTAGTGCGAGGGGCCACCACCGATTCAACACAAATGGGGCCGTTTGTTGAGCCCAAGCGAGTGGGGAGAACCAAGAAAGTGTGGAGCCACCGACGGCAGCGAGATCTCCGCCTGCACGAATCACGAAGGCCGCACCTAAAACTATCCCTGCTAGGCCAGAGGCCCCACGAGAAAACTCCGAAAGCTGCGCCGTAACTGCCGCAATACCGGCGAAACTGAGCCCGGTTGCGGCAATACCAGCGCCGAACAATAGGGATCCTTCGATCGAATACTCACCGACAAAAAGCAGGACAGCAACGACGGCTGCGGTGCTCAGGACATTGGCTACGCCCGTCATGATCAGTGCTGCCGTCAAGGTGGCGTGCCGGCCGACGGCGTTGGAACGCAACAACTCGGCACGCTCAGTTTGTTCTTCGGCGCGCGTGTGGCGAATCATGGTCAGAATGCTCATAAGTGCAGCAAGCAGCAGAAAATATAGGCCGTAGCCATTGGTGACGAACTGTTCGAATGATGGATTCTCGAAACCGTATGCCGGGCCAATCAGCACCCGGCTCATGGGAACAGCAAAGAGATCGGCCGTTGCTCTCATATCGGCTTCGTCACCATATGCTGCAGGGATAGCGACCACGACATAGAGCGTGAACAAGCCGAAACCGATAACCCAACTTGTGAGGGAAAGGCGGTCTCGACGCAAGGCCAGACGAACGACCGTCGCTAAGCCGATGAGTTTGTGGTCCCGTGTTTGAGCACGCGTGGTCATGAATCGCCCAAGACAACTTGGCGCGTCTCGGCGCTGATCTGATCTGAATAGTGGCGCAAGAGAAGTTGTTCGAGCGTCGGCGGTTTAGCCTCCAGCGACAGCACGCCAAAAGTACTTAACTCGCGAATGACCGAATCCAAACTAATTCGATCGACGTCGAATTGACTGTGGCCGTTGTGGGACGTGAGCCCGTGAACTCCCGGCAGCGTTGCTAGGCGGTCAAGCGGTTGCTCGGTGGGGACCGTGATGGATGTTCGCGACATGTGACGCAAGTCGTCGAGCGAACCGGCTTCGACCGTCTTGCCATCGCGGATGATAGATATCCGATCGGCGAGTGACTCTACTTGGGCGAGGATGTGACTAGATAACAAAACAGTGCGACCCTTAGCGGTGAGCTCTCGAACAACTTCTTGAAACTCGGCTTCCATCAATGGATCGAGCCCCGATGTTGGTTCGTCAAAGAGGAACAGTTCGACGTTTGAAACGAGAGCTGAAATCAAGGCGACCTTTTGCCGGTTCCCCTTAGAATAGGTGCGGCTCTTTTTGTGAGGATCCAACGCGAAGCGCTCGCAAAGTTCTGACTTTCGTGCGGCATCAAAACCACCACGAAGCCGACCGAGAACGTCGATGATTTCACCGCCCGTAAGGTTCGGCCACAATTGCACGTCACCTGGAACATATGCCAAACGGCGATGAAGCGTAACGGTGTCGTTCCAAGGATCGCCATCGAGCACACGAACTTCTCCGCTGTCGTGGCGTAGCAAGCCTAAAAGCACTCGAATCGCGGTTGACTTCCCGGCGCCGTTAGGGCCGAGGAATCCGTGAACTTCGCCGATCAATACGTTCAGATCGGTGCCGTCGAGTGCAGTTGTCTTTCCGAATCGTTTTACAACGTTCTGCATCACGATTGCATCAGCCATGGTGATCCCTTCGTCAAGGATGACGTTACTCGAACTGCACGTGAACTTGCGACCAGCCAGCGCCTGGGAAGATTGCGAGTTGGGGCGCCGGATTGGATACGGGAGTGATTGAACTGACCCGTGCTAGTAACTCTTCGAGCAACACCTTGAACTCGAGCCGGGCGAGCGGTGCGCCGGGGCAATAGTGGATGCCCACTCCATAAAGAATGTTCTGGTCTGGTTCGCGATCGAGCCGAAATTCGTCGGGATCGCCAAACACAGATTCGTCTCGATTGGCTGAGGCCCACACAAGATTGACCCGCGATTCGGCTGGGATCTCGCGATCGTGCAACGTCACGTCCCGGGTGGTGCGCCGCCGGTTTGCGATCAACGGTGGGTGGATCCTCAGAATCTCATCACTCGCGGCGACGGCGAGTTCAGGATGCGTGCGCAGGCGGTCTTGAACTGCGGAGTTACGAGCCAGGAATTCGATGATGATCGCGAAGCTAGCGCTCATCGTTCCAAGCTCACCCACGGTCCAGTTTCGAATGATGGCCACAATCTCGTCGTCGGTAAGCGAGCGACCGTCGACTTTCTCGCGCATAAGTTGGGCCGTCACATCATCAGTCTGACCATCAGACCGGAGCGCCAACTGGGCGCGAATGTGAGTATCAAACTCCATCGCGACGGCGGAGAGCTGGTCTCGATCTTGAGACAAGACTGCGGCCTGGTTCTTCTTGTTCCACGACATGAGGGGCTCGGCTAAATCTTGGGACCAACCCATGAAGGCGTTTTGCACGGCGATGGCGAACGGCTCCGCCAGCATGCTCAACACCTCGACGGGTTCGCCCCGAGGAATCCCATCGATTGTCCGGATGGCGATATCGCGTAGGACTGGTTCGAAGTCGGTTAGCCGTTCAGGTGTGTAATACCCGTCAACAAGCTCTCGAAAAGAAGTGTGCTCAGGTGGATCCATTCCGTTGGGGACAGCCACATGAACGGAAACGGCGTTTGAAAACGCGTCGTGATCTTTCAGGGCTGAAACTACGTCGCCATGTGTGAAAAGTGACCAATGTCCGGATTCGTCTCGCGCGACGGGACACCGCGATCGCATTCGATCGTAGGCGGAAATCTGATCCGCGAGAACATCGTCTGCTCTGGCATCCCAATCGACCGAATCTGAAAGGTCAGACATGCGCACTCCTGAGTTAGTGACCTAACTCAGGAGCCTATGCCTCCGGCGGGTTCACGTGAACTTCACGAGAGAGCCGAACGATTAGGAATCCTTGCCGAGTTCCTCGTCGTCGATTGGGTCCATCAGTCCGGTTTCAGCTAAAAGTGCTTCG
This sequence comes from Actinomycetales bacterium, assembly GCA_012513165.1. Classification (GTDB taxonomy): domain Bacteria; phylum Actinomycetota; class Actinomycetes; order Propionibacteriales; family Nocardioidaceae; genus Aeromicrobium. The sequence goes on along the minus strand of JAAZCT010000254.1, from coordinate 16,617 downwards.
TCAACAGCGACGGGGTCGGGACTGTCGGGTGTTTCACCTTCGAAGATTTCGTCCGAAAAATCTCCTGCAGTGGGAACCACGAATGCTGCCGGGGCCTCGGCCTCAAGCACGGGCGAATCGAGAACGTCGTCGTCGACGTTCTCAACGTCGATCTCATCTTCGCGCGCGAGATCAGCCGCTGTTTGGACTCGAGCCACGATGTTGTCGGCGAGATCAGAAAGTTTGGGTTCCGCTTCTGGTTCCGCGGTGGGAGTCTCCGCTTCAGCGTCGGTTTCCACCAGTGGCATGTCGTCGGCCCAGTTCGACTCCCACGTTTCGAGGGCTTCCTTCGAGATTGTCTCAATAGGCTCCTCGTCAGGTTCCTCATCAGCCTCAACAACGACCGGAGGTTCTTCCTCAGGGTGTTTGAGGAACGGTTCAATGACCGGAGGCGCGGGTGGCTCGGGCAGGAGTTCGGCGGCCAACGCTGCCTCGGCGGCCAGTTCGGCTTCAGCAGCCAACTCGGCCGCGAACTCAGCTTCAAAAGCAGCTTCGAGTTCTTCTTCGGTTGCGTCCGCGACGGGGGATTCTTCCTCAGTTACCGCAACGTCTTCAGGCTGAGGAAAGTCTGGAACTTGGGCCACAACTTCAGGCTCAACGACTACCTCTTGCTCAGCCTCAACTTCAACCTCAATCGGAGCTTCGGCTGGTTCAATGAATGGCTCGACCGGAAGGTCCGGAACAACCGTGGGGGCGGGAGGTTTGTAGATAACTGGCCCAGGATCAGTGAAACCAAGGTCTTTCTTGCGCCCGACCCGTTCTGCTAATGCGTAGCCAACCGCTGCGGCTGCGAGGATCGCCAGTTTCTTCACGAGATTTCTCCGTCCGATTCGAGTACATCCCATATTCTCGCGAAATCACGAGCCGTGGGAGGCATTCGCCAAATTCGACTAAGCATAAGCCGACCCGGTGACCATCGCGACACGACATCGCGCGCGGTGGTGAAGCTTTCGGTGCCTAGGAAGCTGCGACGGGTACGGCTACAACCACACATTCGGCGTGAGTCAGACAGTAGTGGCTGACCGATCCGTGCAGAACGCGCCGCAACCCTGTGTGTACTTGTGTGCCCACGACGAGCATGTCTGCATCGCGCGAGAGTTCAATCATTACGGGCCCTGGAGTGCCCTGAACGATGACAATATTGCGTTCACGACCCTGCGCATCGGTCGAGCCGATGTGCTCTTCGACGAGGTCGGTGGCTTGGTTGCGGGCATCTTCTTCAAAATCAGCCCACGGCAGAACCACGCCGGCAGCGGCGAGCGACGGGTCGATTTGCCACACGTTGACGAGGATGAGTTCCGCGTTCCGAAGGTCGGCTTCAGTAGCCGCCCACTTCATGGCAGTGATGCTTGCTTGGCTGTCATCAATGCCGACGACGATTTTTGAATTGCTCACGGTGGTCTCTCCAGTTCTTAGTTGGCACCTCCTATCTTTCCCTAAGCAGAGGTTCATTGCTGTGGAACACGACATCACTAGATACGAAACGTGTCTATCCTCACGCCCGGTGACCGAGCAGGCAGTGTGGCTAAGCGAGGAACGAGCATCCGTAAGGGGCTGCTCTTTTCTATGGCGTTATTCTTGAAGCCATGAGCCATGATCAGTCACTTGCCGATTTCGATCCTGAAATCGCGGCACTTCTCGACGCTGAACTCGACCGCCAGCAAACCACGCTTGAAATGATCGCCTCGGAGAACTTTGCTCCCGTGGCAGCACTTGAAGCTCAAGGCAGCGTGCTGACGAACAAATACGCGGAGGGCTACCCCGGCAAGCGCTACTACGGTGGCTGCGAAGTGGTCGATCAAGTCGAACAGATTGCAATTGATCGACTCAAGCAGTTGTTCGCTGCTGAGTATGTGAACGTGCAACCCCACTCGGGAGCCACCGCAAACGCGGCAGCCATGCACGCCATCGCGAGCGCCGGCGATACCACGCTCGGTTTGGATCTCGCCAACGGCGGTCACCTGACTCACGGCATGAAGCTCAACTTTTCGGGCCGGATCTACAACCCGGTCGCCTACCACGTGGTGCCCGAAACCGGTTTGGTCGATATGGACGAGGTTCGTAGCCTTGCTCTCGAACACAAGCCCCGTGTCATCATCGCTGGCTGGTCGGCGTATCCGCGCCAGCTTGATTTCGCTGCGTTCCGTGCGATCGCTGACGAAGTGGGCGCGATTTTGTGGGTCGATATGGCTCACTTCGCGGGCCTGGTCGCCGCCGGTTTGCACCCGAACCCGTTGCCTCACGCTCACATCGTCACCACCACGACCCACAAGACTCTCGGTGGTCCACGCGGTGGTGCGATCTTGACGAACGATCCTGAGATTGCCAAGAAGGTCCGCTCGGCCGTGTTCCCAGGTCAGCAAGGCGGACCACTCGAACACGTGATCGCGGCGAAGGCAGTTGCGTTCAAGATGGCGCTCGAGCCGGAATTTGCAGAACGCCAACAGCGCACGCTTGAAGGTGCCCGGATCATCGCCGAACGCCTGCTCGAGGACGACGCAAAGGCCGCTGGCGTTCAAGTTCTCAGTGGCGGAACAGACGTGCACTTGGTGCTTGTTGACTTGCGTAACTCTGAACTCGATGGTCAGCAAGCAGAAGACCGCCTCCATGAAGTTGGCATCACGGTGAACCGCAACTCGGTGCCTAACGATCCGCGCCCACCAATGGTGACGTCCGGTTTGCGCGTAGGCACGCCGGCCTTGGCTACCCGTGGCTTCAAAGCCGAAGATTTTGCCGAAGTAGCGGACGTGATTGCTGCGGCGCTCCAACCGGGCGAGATTGATATCGAAGGGCTTCGCGCCCGCACGCGAGCCCTGGCTGAAAAGTACCCGCTTTACTCGAAGCTGCCTAGATTCACGGCGTGAAAACTCGCACCCGTCTGGGTGCATGGTTTGCACCCCAACTGCTCGGACTCCACGCGTTCGCACTCGTGGCGATCATCGTGTGCGTGTTCATGGGGCTGTGGCAGTTGGGTGTCTACGATCAACGCCAAGAATCTGAGCGTGCTGATAAGCAGCAGGTTCCGCGAGTCGAGTTGACCGATATTTGGAGTCCCGGCGCTTCGTTTACCAATAAGCAAGATATGCGCCCGGTGACGATCACAGGCGAATTTTTGCCAACGGACCAGCAGTTTTGGGCCACGGGAAAGACCCTCGATAATAGCGACGGAGTCTGGCTCGTGGCGCCCGTCGTTGTGGATGAGGCGGTTCTGATGGTGGTTCGTGGCTGGCAATCTGCGATCACGGAGTTTCCCCAGGTCCCGGCGGGCGAAGTCACCTTCGATGCAGCACTTCTACCCAGCGAAGACTCGAGTTCCGGTTGGAATGAGGATGCACGCTCGATTGGTGCGGTGCGAGTGCCTGCCATGATCAACGTGTTTGACCAACCCCTGTGGAACGGCTTTGCCGTGGGTCAAGATCCGTCGATTTCGGCTGGTTTGGATTTGGCAGACATGCCCGAAGAGTCCACCTCATGGATGGCTGGCGGCCGAAATCTGGGATACGGACTGCAATGGTGGGCCTTTGTGGCATTCATCGCCTTCATGTGGTGGCGAATGGCCAGTGACATGGTTCGAAATTCTGACGACAACTCTGAAGAGGAAGACTGAACGTATGAACGACCGAATCCTGCAGGCGTATCAAGTGATGGCCACGATCGTGGGTATCAACCTGATTCTCGTGATGCTGGGCCTATTAAAGTATCCACCGTTTGAGATTCCGTGGTTTTACCAGAACGCGCACATTTTCTTGTTCATCGACCAGCTTCACGGGGTGCTATTCATGGTACTCATCGTGCTGATTGCAAAACTCGGACTACGTGAGAAGTGGTCGTGGGGATTCATCGTCAGCATCGTGCTGTTTGCTTGTATTCCACTCGTGTCGTTCTGGAGTGAGCGCCGCACGACGCACCGAGTTCACGCCGCGACGGCACCTACGCCGTAGTTGGCTGCCGCGTTCAGGAGAGCGTGGCGGGATCGTAACTTCCGCCTTTGTCTTCGGTGAGCTTGCGCCACACCACAAAAGCAATTCCTAGGGCCGAAAGAACAACAAGAAATCGAGACATACCCTCACGGTAACCGGTTCGGCTTGGTTGCGCGTGGGAGGATAGAAAAAGAATCGAAAGGAATTGATGTGACTATCTTGGCAACTCTCCACACCAACCGTGGAGACATCGTGATCGAACTCTTCGAGAATCACGCGCCAGTAACGGTGGAGAACTTCCTAGGCTTGGCCGAGGGAACGAAAGAGTGGATTAACCCTGCCACCGGCACGGTTTCCACCGACCGCTTCTACGACGGGCTTACCTTCCATCGAATCATCAAGGATTTCATGCTTCAAGGCGGAGACCCCATGGGCGACGGCCGCGGGGGACCTGGTTTTGAGTTCGCCGATGAGTTCCACCCGGAGCTTTCTTTCGACCGCTCGTACTTGCTCGCGATGGCGAATGCCGGCCCGGGCACGAATGGTTCGCAATTCTTCATCACCACTGCGCCCACCACGTGGCTGAATCGGAAGCACACGATTTTCGGTGAGGTTAAAGACGAGGCGAGTCGCGCAGTGGTTGACGCGATTAACACCACGGCGACGGATCGTTTCGACCGCCCGGCTGAGCCGGTCGTGATCAATTCGGTCTCTGTCACTCGCTGAGTTGACACGGTGAGCCAGTTTCAGGGCGAGCAGCGATGCTACTTGCACCCTGAGCGGCTGGCGCGTATCTCATGCCAGAGGTGTGATCGGCCAATTTGCCCGGCTGATATGCGCGAAGCCTCGGTTGGGTTTCAGTGCCCGAGTTGTGTCACAACGGGAGCCAAGACGCAACGGCAACCCAAGACCGTCTTCGGTGGTCGAATCTCGGCAAACCCGAGGAGCGTTACCTCGATCCTGATCGCCATCAACGTGATTGTGTTTGTGGCAATGATGGCCACGGGCGGTACGCGTGGACCCATCGGTCAAGACGGAGCGATGTGGGCGTTCGGTGTCGCGAACGGCGAATATTGGCGCATGCTGACCTCCGCCTTCTTGCACAGCGGTTTGATGCACATCGCGTTCAATATGTTCGCGCTCTATCTTTTCGGGCCGGCAATCGAAGAGGCTCTGGGGCGCGCGAAGTATCTTCTGACGTACATCACTCTGGCCGTGGCGGCTTCCGTATGGGTTTATTGGCTTTCGCCGGTCAATTCGTCAACAGTCGGCGCCTCTGGAGTTGTATTCGGGCTGCTCGGCATGGTGTTGGTCTTCATGGTCCGAAGCAAGCAAGACGTGTCAGGCTTGTTGGTTCTTCTAGCGCTCAACGTGGTCATCAGCTTGCAAGGAAATGTCAGTTGGCAGGCGCACTTGGGTGGATTCATGACGGGCTTGGTTCTTGCGGCCGTGTTCGTATACGCCCCAAGGAACCGGCAGCAACTCATTCACACGCTGGCATTTTCTGGATTGTGGCTCGTCATCATCGCGGCAACAATGCTGCGGACGACGCAACTGTGGTCCATCTACGGCTGAGGCTGTGGATAACTAAATAACACTGATGTAGTTATCCACATCTGTGTGCACAGGTGTGGAAAACTACACGGATGTAACTTTCACTCCCATTTCATCGCAAAGCCGAAAGCCGCGATGATGAAGCCCATGCCGATGGCGAGGTTCCAGTTACCCAAATCGGAGTACCCCGGAATGTGATGGCTTCCGTCGCTGATGGTGTAAAAGACAACGATCCACACGAGACCGATCACGGCGGATGTGACCATGGCAGGCGCGGCCCAACGATTGCCAATACGCGGAGGCGTCGGTCCGTTGCCTTCGCTCTTCTTCTTAAGCACGAGTAATCCTTGGTGTGAGAGACATCGGTGTCGATGATAGTAGGTGTACCTCGTTAGCCTAGAGGGTAAACCGTTCGGAAAGGAGGCCCAGGTGACAACGTGGCGATTGTTGGCACTTTATATCTCCGTCGTGTGTGGATTCGTATTCGTTTCCGCAGCTGTTACTTCCGACGGTTGGGACCTTCGCCCCAGCGGCGGTGATGTTTCGACGATCCTCGAAGATCGCACCCGCTCGGCGCAAGCGCGCCAAACGAAAGTGGCTGGTCTAGAGTCCGAGATCGAAAAGCTGGGCGCGAAAAGCAACAGCGGCACGTTGAACGCAGAGAACAAGCGGATAAAGAAGTATCGGGCGGCAGCTGGAATGACGGAATTGGTCGGGCCCGGAATCCGCGTCGCGTTGGATGATGCGCCCAGGTCGGTTGACGTTCCGGGGTTAGATCCGAACTTGCTCGTGGTGCATCAACAAGACATACAAGCGGTCGTGAACGCCCTATGGCAAGGCGGCGCTGAAGCTATCACGCTCCAAGGCCAACGCATCAACTCGACGACCGGTATTAAGTGCGTCGGAAATACGGTTGTCTTGAACGGCGTCCCCTACTCCCCGCCGTACGTGATTGAAGCTGTCGGCTCGCAATATGGCATGTCGACAGCGCTAGAAAACTCGCCCGAAGTCTCGATTTTCCGAGACTACGCAACACGTTACGGGCTGGGATATTCGAGCGATGTTAAGCGCGAAATTGTCATCCCGGCCTATGAGGGCGTCATCGCGATGTCTCACGCAAACGTGATTGAGTAGTCGTCGATTCGGACGATTGCCCAATCACGCTAGGGAAACCTATTCTTCTGGATCAGGCGTGGGAGTTGGGGTTGGAGCCGGATTCGAAATCGTGATCGTAATCGTGGTGTTCGGCGCAACCATCGTTCCGGGTGGCTGGCTCTGCCCAACCACGGTGCCGGCCGGTAGAGCCGAACTGGTGTCTTGGGCCACTGAAGCCCGCAAGCCGGCGTCGCTCAATGCCTTTTGGGCCTCGGCTTGATTCAATCCAACCAGCGACGGCACGGCAATTTGACCCTCAGAAACTGTCAACGTGATAGTTGATCCCATGGCCAACTGCTGTCCAGCGGTGGGGTTCGAGTTCAGCACTTCGTCTTTCGGCTCTGATGCTGCAATTTCTTGCTTCTTGACTACGAACCGGAATCGCTCGCCCTCAAGCATCTTCTTGGCGTCGTCGTATGACAACCGGCGCACGTCAGGCACTGTCACCATCGCGGGACCGGAACTTACAACCAAATTGACCTTGGTCTGAACGTCCACGTTTGCTCCGGCTGGGGGATCCGTTTCGATAACGAGTCCCTTCTCGATATCCATTGAGGCTTGTTCGCTGGTGTCACCCACAAGCAGGTTCTTAGACTCGAGTCGATTGATCGCCGTCTCGACATCGGAACCAGCGACCGTCGGCACTGTGGTGGTCGCGACGGCGGGATCTTCTTGGTTCATGAACAGCACAAACCCCAGCATGGCCAGCAACGCCACGGCCACAAGGCCCAACGCCCACCACTTGCCCTTGCCGGAGCCCTCGTCTTCCTCATCGTCGTCCGTCGGATCAGGCAAAGAGACCGCCGGGACGACCTGCGTTGCCGCCGCGATGACGGGAACAGCTTGCGTAGGCGCATCGACTGAACCGCCAGCCAATGCATGTTCAATCTCGTTCCGCATGTCAGCTGCGCTGGAGTACCGCTGCTCAAGATCTTTAGCGAGCGCCTTGGCTACAATCCGATCCATCGCCAGGGACACGTCGGGATTGAGTTGCGACGGCGGGCGAGCTTCCTCGCGCACGTGTTGGTAGGCAACCGAAACGGGACTCTCGCCCACGAACGGTGGACGCCCGGTGAGCAGTTCGTAAAGAACGCACCCGGTTGAGTAGATGTCACTACGTGCGTCGACAGTCTTGCCGCGAGCCTGCTCGGGTGACAAGTATTGGGCCGTGCCGATGACTGCAGCAGTTTGTGTCATGGCCGAAGATGTGTCGGAGATGGCTCGGGCGATGCCGAAATCCATCACTTTGACCTTGCCATCTGGCGTCAGCATGATGTTGGCTGGCTTGATGTCCCTGTGGATGATTCCGGCCCGGTGACTGTAATCAAGGGCTGCGAGAATCTCCGCAGTGATGGAGAGTGCACGCTCTGGCAAGATCCTGCGACCCTCGCGCAGCACATCACGTAACGTGCGACCCTCAACGAGCTCCATCACGATGTAGGGGAGCATCGTGCCGTTAGCGTCTGGCGCTTCGCCCGTGTCGTACACCGCAACGATCGCAGGATGATTCAACGATGCCGCAGATTGAGCCTCACGGCGGAAGCGTTCTAGGAACGTCTCGGCGGCGGCGAGGTCGGCGCGCAATTGTTTAATCGCGACGGGGCGACCAAGTCGCAGATCGCGTCCACGCCGCACATCTGCCATACCTCCACGGCCGAGCAGGCCACCGATTTCGTATCGGTCGCCCAAGGGAACCATGTCGTTGCTTGGCTCGTTCATGTTCTCTAGTCTCCCAAATGAGGTTTGAGTTGGTTCAAGGTCATCGCAAAGCTGCTTCCATGACGGCCCGCGCGATCGGGCCACCTAGGCGACCGCCGCCGATATCGCCGGTGTCTTTCGTGGATTCGACGAGTACTGCTACCGCGACTTGCGGGTTGTCTGCTGGAGCGAATCCGACGAACCACGCATAGGCCGGTCGATCCGGAGCGGACTGGGCTGTCCCGGTCTTGCCGGCAACCTTGACACCCGGGATCCGAGCGGGCCTGCCCGTGCCGCTGTCAACGGTCGCAACCATCATGGTGGTCAACTCGTTCGCGTCGGCTGGCGTCATCGCTTCGTCAACTTGTTCAGGCTCGATGTTTTCGATCACTTGAAGGTTCGGGGCCCGCAATATCCGCGCAAGTTGCGGCTTCATGACGATTCCGTCGTTGGCGATCCCGGCCGTGACCATCGCCATCTGAAGCGGAGTCGCGCGAACTTCGAATTGACCGATGGCCGATTGCGCGAGTTGGGGCGGTTCGAGTTCCGTGTTCTTGGCGGTGAACGTGCTGGCGTAGCTACTCAAATCGGTGAACGGCTTCTTTTCGAAGCCGAAGCTGGTCGCCTTGGCGGCAAGAGATTCTTGCCCGACTTTGAGTCCTAGCCATCCGAAAGATACGTTGCACGAAACCGACAACGCTTGCTGAAGAGTAATTTCGTTACCGCCACAGGTGCCTCCGCCCGAGTTTGTCAAGGTGTAGGAGATACCGGGAAAAGTTAGCTCCCGGCCCGCCTTGACTTTGTCCTTTGGCTTGAGGTCGAGATCCTCGATTGCGGTGGCGGCCGTTACGAGTTTGAAGGTGGATCCAGGCGGCAGCGCGCTGCGCGTGGCCCGGTTGAGCATGGGTTTGTTCTTGTCGGCGTTGAGGCTCTTCCACGCGTCTTGAACTGCTACAAGATCGTGGCTCGCGAGTCGGTTGGGGTCGTAACTCGGCTGAGAAGACATAGCCAGAATCGCGCCGGTTGCCGGCTCAATGGCAACGACGGCACCCATACGGTTGGCGCCGAGTTCGGCGAGACCGGCAGCCGCGGCACGTTGGGCTTCGGGGTTGACCGTGAGTTCGACGCTTCCGCCTTGAGGCTTCTTATTCGAAACTAGGTCGACGAGTCGGTTAACGAACAAGCGGTCGTCGTTCCCTGACAGAACGGAGTTGTACGTTTGCTCGATCCCTTCGCGTCCATAAATGTATGAGTAAAAGCCGGTGATATCCGAGTAGAGCTTGCCCTCGGGGTAGCGGCGCTGAAACTCCCATGCCGTCTCGCTAGGAACAGACTCGGCGATGGGTTCGCCGGCCACCAGAATGGCTCCTCGTTCCCGACTGAACTCTTCGTCGATAACTCGGCGGTTATCTGATTTCGCGTTCAACGTGTTGGCTTCAACGATTTGAAGGTGGTTGATTCCGAGAAGCAGCGCGAAGAAAAGCAGGCCGAACACCACGGCAAGGGAGCGGATGGGCTTATTCATCGTAGTTTCACCACCTGTGTCGCTTCGTCACTTGAGAACTCCAAGACTTCGGGAGCGGGCTTCCGAGTCTGGTGGCTGATCACTAACAGCAGGGCCATGATGATCCAATTCATCACGATCGAGGAGCCTCCGTGCGCCAGAAACGGGGTGGTGAGACCCGTCAGCGGAATCAGTTTCGTCACGCCGCCGGCAACGACGAACACTTGGAATGCGAGCGATGCGGTCAAGCCGATCGCGAGCAATTTTCCGAAGGCGTCTCGGCATGTGAGGGCGATGCGAACGCCGCGCTCGACGATCAGAACGTAGATCATCAGGATGGCCATGAGCCCAGTGAGGCCGAGCTCCTCGCCTAGAGACGTCAAGATGAAGTCGGAAAAACTGAAAGGTGTCATTTCGGGCCGGCCTTCGCCCCAGCCTCTGCCGAGCACACCTCCGTGCGCCATGCCGTAGAGGGCGCTGATGATTTGGTAGTTCTGTTCGGGGTTTGCCCAAGGGTCTAGCCAGGCAGAAACTCGCCGTTGAACGTGGCTGAAAGATAAATTCGCGACGTAGGCGCCTCCGAGGAACAGTCCCACTCCGACGACAACCCATCCCGGCCGTTCCGTGGCGACGTACAACACCACGACGAACAAGCCGAAGAACAGCAGGGATGATCCGAGATCCCGTTGGAACACCAGAATGCCGAGGCTTAAGAGCCAAGCTAGACCGATGGGTCCGAGGTCACGTCCTCGCGGAAAGTCGATGCCCGCGAATCGCTTTCCCGCCAGCGCCAGCGCGTCACGTTTCACGACGAGATAGCCAGCAAAGAAAATTGCCAGCGAGATTTTGGCGGCCTCGCCCGGCTGGAAACTGAACGGGCCAACGTGGATCCAGAGTCGGGCGCCGCGAATCTCTTGCCCGATGACGGGCAGCAAAGGCATCAGGAGCAACGCGATTGCGATGAACCCGAAGGTGTAGGTGTACTTCTGAAGAACGCGATGATCGCGCACGATGGCCAGAACGACGATGAACCCGATTATCCCCACGGCGGTCCAGGTCACTTGAGATGCGGCGAGCGAACCGCGATCAGGGTTCGCGGCTTGTCGGGCCAAGTCAATGCGATGAATCATGTTGATGCCGATGCCATTCAGGCACACGACTAGCGGCAAGATCACCGGATCGGCGTACGGCGCGATGAAGCGAACGGCTAGATGCGCTCCGATGGCCGCCGCCGCGAAGATGACGGCGAAGGTATAGGCACTTGATGGAACTGATCCATTGACGGTGAGCTCAATCGAAACGCGCGCCAGCACCGTGAGGAGGATCGCGAGAAACAGCATCGCAAGTTCAACGTTGCGGCGCTTGCGTGGAATCCAGACGGGAGTGCTCACGAGTCGCCCGGTTCGGGACTAGCAGGGGAGGTGGGGACGGTCGTGAGTTCCGGGGTGGGTCGCGGGGTCGGTGCCGGCTCGCGCACTTGAGAACTCAGGTTGTCGACGATCCGCTTGGCGTCGTCAAGACTGGTGGCCGTGATGCCCCCCTCAACTTGTTGCCGCGAATACGTTGGGAGTGTGTCTAGGTCAATCCGGGTGGTTTGTTCGACGCTGTTAAGGCTGAGTCCTGGTAGATTCGCATCGACGCCCCGATAAATGGCGACTGTGCCGTCGTAGTCCGCAACGAAATACTGCTTCTGGGACCAGTCGTAGGCGAAGGCCGTTGCGGCGGCGGTGCCTAGGACTATGGCCAACACGGAGGCCGTGATGCGAATCCATCTGAATCTGGGGGCGGGACGCGGAGCGTAACGCAGTTCTTCGGGATCCACCGGAGTGCTCGGAGGCCTTGGCTCGAGCGCCTCGTTTGATTCGGACGAAACTAGACCGGTGCGTGGTTGGGGGTTCTCTGCGGCAGAACCGACGACCTGAGGCCGCCCGTCAGCGCACGAGAGGCTTTCTTCGAGCGGCTCAGAAAGCGCCACAAACTCGGCCAACACGACGGTGACGTTGTCTAGTCCGCCTCCCTCCAGTGCGGCGCGAACCAGTTCGGTAGCCGATAGGTCGATGGTTTCGAGACGCAGGCTGCGTTCGATTACCTCGTCTTGCACCATGTCGCTCAGCCCGTCGCTGCACAACAAATATCGATCTCCGGCAGCCGGCTGTAGCCAGGTGAAATCTGGTTCCAGATCATCGCGGCCCAAGATGGCGCGCAATAGAAGCGAACGGTGTGGATGGACTCGGGCCTCGGCGGGCGTGAGCCGGCCTTCGTCAATCAGGCTTTGCACGTAGGTGTGGTCGACGCTGATTTGTGTGAGTTTGCCGCCGCGGAACCGATAGATCCGCGAGTCTCCGATATGCGCGACGCCAAGCTTCTCGCCGTCCCAATACATCGCATCGAGGGTGGTTCCCATGCCTTCAACGAGCGGGTTATCTCGGATGACTTCGCCGAGGCGATGGTTCGCGATCGAAACCGCTTCAGTCAGGGCGTCCAATACGGTTCCGTCGGCCTCGGGGTCGAGATCGCGGTCGATTTCTCGAAGGGCCTCCATGGTGATGGCCGAGGCGAGGTCTCCGGCGGCGGCTCCGCCCATCCCGTCGGCGAGGACGAGCATTCTTGGGCTGGCGTACCCAGAGTCTTGATTGTTCGTGCGGCGCAAGCCGACGTCAGTGAGTGCGCAGTAGCGGTAGGTGAGTGCTGTCATTACGGCCGCAATTCTACGATTGTTTTGCCCAGCCGAACGGGAACTCCAACCGCTATCGGCACGGGGTTACTCACGCGCTGATTCCCGATGTACGTTCCGTTGGTGGAGCCGAGATCTTCGACGAACCACTGTTCCCCGTTCGTGGCGAAGCGGGTGTGCCTGGTCGAGACGTAATCGTCGTTGAGCCGAATCGCGGCGTCGGTTCCGCGACCCAACAAGATGGGTTCAGTGCCCAAAGGAACGCTTTGACCCTGGTTCGGGCCGTCGATAATGATGAGTTGTTTGGGCTTGCCGCGAAGTCTCTTGGACTTCTTGAGTGGCTTGGTCTTTGCCGACTTCGCTTTCTTGCTTTTAGGGGAAGTGGTTCTAGCACCGAAAATGTCGGTGCGGATCACGGAAACCGACGACAAGACAAACAACCACAGGACGGCGAGATATCCGAGCTTTATTGCAAGGAGAGTCAGCGAACTCACAGTTGCTCCTCCGCGATCGAGACGGTAATCGTCGTGTTGCCAAGTCGGAACTGAGAGCCGTTTGCTAGCGGCGCGTCGGTGACACGTCGACCGTCGACCGTGATTCCGTTCGTGGAGCCTAAGTCGTGCACTGAAACGCTAGCGCCTGAAACGCGCACCTCCGCGTGATTTCGCGAAATGCCAGGATCATCGATCTTCAGATCTGCCGTCGAGCCGCGTCCGATCGTGAGACGGTTCCCGGCGATGGGGTGGCGAAGTCCGCCGATGTCTAGAACCACTGAGGCGCGCCGAATGGCCGTGTCGGTCATCGCCTGACTGGGTGAGGGAGTGACGTCGGCGGCGGCTCGGCTGTTGACGTGGAACCTGCCGGTATGAAGGGCCTCATCTTGAGTGAACGAAATCAGAATCTCGCCCGCAGCCGTATAACGCTGTTCACTGATGTGTTCCCGAACGAGAGTGCTCAATTCGTTGGCGAGCGTGCTGCCGAACTGGGTGAGCCGTTCGTGATCGTGTGGCGATAGTTCAACGGTGAAATCGTTCGGGACGAGAGTGCGGTCGCGGCTCAGGACCTTGGTGTTGTTGTCGATCTCGCGTTGTAACGCGGCTGCGATCTCGACAGGTTGCACAGAGCTGCGGAAGACGCGAGTGAACGCGCCAGTGACGGCGTTCTCGAGCCGTTGCTCGAAGCGTTGCAGTACGCCAGCCATCGTCTTTCCCTCCATACGCATGAACCCGAAGTGTGCCTCTAGTCTTGTCGATCGTATCGGCCCGCGCCCAGTTAGAGTGAGTTCTAGACCGAGTGGCGGACCAAATGTCTAGCCGTGGCGGACATGAATTCCCGATGACTGATAGAGTTTCGACGTTGTTGCGCACGTGGCGGAATGGTAGACGCGCTGGCTTCAGGTGCCAGTGTCCGCAAGGGCGTGGAGGTTCGAATCCTCTCGTGCGCACTGTATGTATGTCTTTTTGTGAGTTTGTAACCGGCCAAAGCGCTGGTTCAGTGAGACTATGGCCGTATGGCCGGAGCACTCGAAACACCAGCCGGAACTGAGACGGCACCCAATCCCTTGCGCGATGCGCGTGCGCAGTTAGCCGAAGCGATTCAAATCCTCGGACTCAATGGCGGGATGTATGAAGTCCTGGCAACGCCTCGGCGTGAGGTGACCGTCTCCATTCCGCTTCGACGCGACGACGGGACGATCGAGGTGCTGCTCGGGTATCGGGTGCAACACAACATGTCCCGCGGCCCCACCAAGGGCGGTTTGCGCTACAGCCCGGATGTGAACCTTGACGAGGTGCGCGCTCTCGCAATGTGGATGACCTGGAAGTGCGCACTCGTTGACATTCCGTACGGCGGGGCGAAAGGCGGCATCACCTTCGATCCGCGCAATTATTCGCCTCAAGAAATCGAGCGGGTCACGCGCCGCTACACGAGTGAACTGATGCCGATTATTGGACCAATGATCGATATCCCTGCGCCCGACATGGGCACCGACGAGCAGGTCATGGCTTGGATGATGGACACGTATTCGGTCAACACCGGATTCACAGTGCCCGGCGTGGTCACGGGCAAACCCGTGAATATAGGCGGGTCGCTCGGGCGGGCGAACGCAACTTCACGCGGTGTTTCTCATATCGCTTTGGCTGCCCTGGCACATTGCGGGCTTGTCCCGGAGCAAACGACGGTCGCCGTGCAAGGATTCGGCAAGGTCGGCAGCGGCGCGGCCTTGTTCCTGTGGCAGGCGGGTGTGAAGGTAACGGCCATCAGTGACCAGTATGGTGCGATTTCTTGTGCCGACGGTATCGATGTGGCCCTGCTCAAAAAGCACGTCGAATCTACTGGCTCGGTGGTTGGTTTTGCCGGCACTGAGCCGTTGGCGGATCGTGATGACTTGTTGTATGCCGACGTTGACGTGCTGATTCCGGCAGCCACCGAGGGCGTTATTCACGGTGGCAACGCGTCCCAGATCAAAGCCAAGCTAATCGTGGAGGGCGCGAACGGTCCGACCACTACGGAGGCGGATCGCGTGTTGGAGGCTGCGGGGGTGTTCATCGTTCCCGACATTCTGGCTAACTCGGGTGGCGTGATTGTGTCGTATTTCGAGTGGGTTCAGGCGAATCAGGCGTTTTGGTGGACCGAAGCCCAAGTTGAGTTGAGGCTCACCGAGCGGATGGACCACGCTTGGCATCGAGTCGTGAATGCGGCCGCGGCTCGGGGCATGAATTTTCGGCAGGCAGCCACGGTGCTTGCGGTCGAGACGGTGGCCTCGGCCCATACTGCTCGCGGGCTCTACCCCTGATGCGTTCTGGCGTTTAGCTGGCTTTGGGAGCCGCGCGATGGATGATATCGGTGCGCTCGGCTTCGGTGAGACCGCCCCACACGCCGTACGGTTCTTGGACGGTGAGCGCGTGATCTCGGCACTTTTCCAAGACGGGGCAGCTGGCGCAAATTTGCTTGGCGTTCTCTTCGCGGCGTTGGCGTTTGCGGCCTCGTTCGGCCTCGGGTGAGAAGAACACGGCCGCGTCTTCGCCCATACAGGATCCCTGCCACTGCCACTCGTACGATTCCAAGATCGGCGTCGGGAGTCGCTTGATGCTTACCATGCTGAGCCACCTCTTCTGTACAAGTCTGTGATTTGGATCACGTAACTATTTATGACTAGAACGTACTAGCACCCAGACGGCAAACGCAAGAGTTTGTTTCAGATGAGACACAAGATATTTCAGAGAAGGTGGTGCCGAATCTGGCTCACGGTTGCAGGCGTAGGCTTCGCGTCATGAGTGAACAGCATGTTGACCTTGAATTTGATGGCCCGATCGCCCGTGTTTGGTTGAACCGACCAGACAAGTTGAACGGCATTACCTTCGAGATGCTGCCGCAGCGGAAAGATGCCGCCACCGCGATCGATAAGAACCGTGATGTGCGCGTGGTGTTCCTTGAAGGGCGCGGTGATTCCTTCTGCGCTGGTCTTGACTTCGGCAAGGTGATGACGAACCCAAAGAAGGTCGGCCGTTGGTTTATCCCGAACCCATTTCGCGGAACGAACATGTTTCAGGAGCCGCTGTGGGCCTGGCGCCGGCTCTCTGTTCCGGTTATCGCGATCACTCGGGGCCACGTTTTTGGCGGCGGAATCCAACTCGCACTCGCGGCAGATTTCCGGTTCACGACCCCGGACTGCGAATGGTCGGTTTTGGAAGCCAAGTGGGGCCTCGTGCCAGACATGAGTGGCACGATCGCACTGACCGATCAGTTGCCGGGCGATCTTGCCAAGCGCCTCGTGATGACGGCTGAAGTATTCGATGGCGCGAAAGCCGTTGAGTATGGAGTGGCCACTGGAGTCAGTGACAAGCCGGAAGAGTTGGCGATGGAATTGGCTGAGAAGTTGATGCAGCGTTCGCCCGATTCGGTTGCTGCCTCGAAAGAACTGATGGATCGGACCCGCCGAATGAGCGTGCGTCGCGCGTTCGCGCTGGAACGTCGATTGCAGTTTGCGATGTTGCGTTCGGTCAACACCAAGATTGCTCAGTCGGCCGGAAAAAAGAAGGCTGAGCCGACGTTCAAGAGCCGCACCTTTACGC
>JAAZCT010000253.1 GCA_012513165.1 Actinomycetales bacterium | reverse complement strand
TGATCGAGCGCTAACGCAAGCATCGATTGATCACGCAGGATCCGGCCAGGCGAAATATCGAGTTCTTGTGCCAAGTCGTTGCGGGCTAGCCACAATTCGCGCACGCGTGCCAAGGTGCGTCGGTCACGAACTTTGTGGATGCCCGAGGTGCGGCGCCACGGATCAACGCGGGCTGCCGGGCCAGCGAAATCGAGCAGCGACTCAAACTCTTCGGTGGCCCAACCCATCTTCTCTGCGCCCTCGAGATCAGCGATGACGGCCTCGCGGAGTTCAGCTAACACTTCGACATCGAGTGCGGCATATTCCAGCCACGATTCGGGTAACGGGCGAGTCGACCAATCGGCGGCTGAATGTTCCTTGGCCATCGACATGCCCAGATAATGTTCGACCAAAGCAGCCAAGCCGACTCGTGGCAAGTTCAACAAGCGCCCAGCAAGTTCGGTATCAAACAGTGACGTTGGGCGCAGGCCCTCATCTCGCAAACACACCAAGTCTTGGGTGGCCGCGTGCAGGATCCACTCGTGCGAACCGATGACCTCATTGAGTTCGCTCAAATCGGCGAAGCCGGTCGGGTCGATCAGGAACGTGCCCGAACCGTGCCGACGCACTTGGATCAAATAGGCGCGTTGCGAATACCGATAGCCCGAAGCGCGCTCGGCGTCTATGCCGATCGGTCCGTCGCCGAGTGAAAGTTGCGCGCAAGCCCAAGCGAGTTCGTCCTCGGTGTCGATGACGTTACCGAGAGCCTCCCGTAGGCCTAGCCGAGGGAGTGGCTCCGGGGTGGGGGATTCGGTTTCTCCGCTCAACGAGGTGCTCGTTTGCTATCGAGGGAAACGACCCCTGAGGACACGGGTGGCAGTCCGGAAATCTGTGCGAGTAACTGGGCCCATGCTTCGACATGCGCGCCGATCGTGTCAGTGGGAGTCCACGAGGCGCGAATCTCAATCTGAGCCGTGGCCGGGTCGTCTTCCAAATCGCCGAAACCGTCAGAGCGCACAACCGTGACGCTGCCTGCCGTGCGGGTGAACTCTGCTCCATTGGGGTTGAGCGCATCAATGAGCCACGACCAGCCGACGCCGGTCAGCAGCGGATCGTTTGCCATGTCCTGATCGATCTCGGCCTTCGCGAACGTGACGCACCGGAAGGTGCCGTTCCAGGCTTCGTGGCCGGCCGGATCGTGAAGCAGGACGAAACGGCCCGTGCCGACTTCGTCATCAACGTCGTAGACATCGCCGGTGATGGCGTAGGAATAGGGAGCGATCTTTCTGGGCGCGGGCATTTCTGAGATCTCGAGTTCGGGACGTACCTGAAGTCGATTGATCTCAGTTACCGCCTGAGTGAATACCTCAGGAGTGTCGGCGAGTTGCTTGGTGGCGCTCACACCGCGATCTTAGGCAGAAAACGTTCCGTGAGCGTTTCGACACACCGGGGCGAGGTCCTGTGACTAGTCGGCGGTCGGTGCCTGTGCTGGTTCGAGCGACAGCGCAACCCCGTTGATGCAGTAACGCAAATCCGTCGGCGTGGAGAAGCCCTCACCACGGAAAACGTGGCCCAAATGGGAGTCGCAAGCACTGCAGCGAACTTCGGTGCGAGCCATGCCGAGCGTGACGTCTTCGATGTAGCGAACTCGATCTTCCGCGAGCGGCGCATAGAACGCGGGCCACCCGCATTGCGCATCGAACTTGGTGTCGCTACGGAAGAGTTCTGCGTTGCATCCACGGCAACGATAGACGCCTTCGGTCGCGTCATGTTCATACGAACTGCTGAACGGGCGTTCGGTCCCGGCCTCGCGCAGTACGTGAAACTCGACTGCGCTGAGTTCGGCGCGCCATTCTGCTTCGGTCTTGGAAACCTGTGGCGCGCTCATATGGCTGCTTGCTGGCCGAACGTGTAGTTTTCGAGCAGATGCAGCGTCGGCACGTTGATTTTGCGGCGAGCGCGCGAGGCCCAATCGATGTGCAGGAACTCGCGCACAATGTGCGGCTCGGTCAAGATGATTGCCTCATTGCAGTCGTACTGCTTTACCAGGTCGATGAGTTCGTCGATCGGATCGCCTTCGGCGAGAGCCGAGGTGGCGTTCATATTGCGAGCGCGGAACAATTCGAGCGAGGAGTTGAGACCTTCTTCGCCCGCGAGGCGTTCGGTGTTCTCGAGTTCTGCGAGCACATCGGGTTCGAGATCAGGAGCAATGACGCCGTCGCTTAACGCTGCCATGGAAGCGCGGATCGCGAACTGAGACTCAGTTACAGGGAGCAACAAGTGATAGGTGATCTCCTCGTCGACGCCCTCGTGGAGGGACGCGATTTGATCCGCGTCTAGTTCGATGAGTTGACGTTCGAAAAGAATGGCGACGTTGTACATATCTTCAGACTAGTTCCTCGGGGCGAACTCGTCACGACGGTCTGTCAAAAGCGCTCGCGTAGCCAGCGTGTTGCGAGCAGATTTTCGCCGGTCACGGTGTCGGCTAGCCGCATCGGGCGAGGCGTGCCAGCATCTCCGCGGGCGATCCGAGCGGACTCGCCGCCGAGCAAGACGGTGGCGACGTTGAGGCACAGTTCGTCGACCAAGTCAGCTTTGATCAAGTCGCCATGCAGGTGGGGGCCGCCTTCGCACAACACACGTATCAGTCCACGTTCAGCTAGTTGAGCCAGCGCGTTGGGCCAATCGATCTCGTGCTCTCCGGCAACGATCACGTCCATTGTTCGGGCAAGGCTCGCGCGCTTGTCGGGGTCGGACGATCGAGCGGTGATCAGCAGTTGGCCGGGGGCGACGAGCTTTGCTGGCACCTCGAGCCCGCGACTCACCACCGCGATCGGGGGTGTTGCAGTGCTACTGACCTGAGCGCGAACTTCGGCATGGATTTCGCTATGGCGCACCGGGCCGTAACCTTCAGCGCGCGCCGTGCCGGCCCCCACCAGAATCACGTCGGCCAGACTGCGAAGGACCGCGAAGATGGCAGTGTCGTCTGGCCCGCCTAGGCCTCCTGAAACCCCGGAAGGGTCTTGGGCTGCTCCGTCGATGGTTGACACGAAATTGACGCGCACCCAGGGTTTCGTTAGTTCTGGGGGATAGGCGTACCGCGAGGCGATCTCTTCGGTCGAGAGCATGCTTCATTCTAAAGACTGTGGCGCCCGTTTCGCGCGCTATCGGCGAGGGGTGCGGTAAACGAGTGATGCTCGGGATCCCAGACGGGCCCGAGCATCACTGCGTTTTCCCCTGTGCGATCAGAGATCAGCAAACAACGCTTCCAGTGGGACGAGGTCAACCGCACCCACGGCGTAGCGAGCGAGAATCACTTCCGCCACTTCGTCAGCAGCGCCCATGGGCTCAGCCACAGCGACGGCACCAGCTTCGCGCGCAAGTTCACGCACTCGATCAGGCAGGACGCCCGGCGCCAAGAACAGCATGCCCACGGCAATGTGGCGGCGCCCATCTGCGAGGTGCGCGCGCACTGCTTCGCTGGCGGCCGGCGGAGCGGCAGCAGCGAAGGCGGCGATCGTGGGGAGCTTATGGTGCGAGCCCCACACGCGTGCCGCACGAGCCACGATGGCGTTCGCTAGTGGATCGGAGGAACCTGCTCCCGCGAGTACGAGTGCGTCGACTTCGCGAACTCGATTGTCACGCAATGCAGCGCGCAGGCGACGATCGAGGACCTTGAAGAACTCTCCTTCGATCCCGAGCACCTTGGTGGTCTTGATGCGAATGTTGTGCCGTTCTTGGGCTGCCTTCACAACCTGTGGCACGTCGACCTTCGCGTGATACGCCTCCACCAGAAGCAGCGGCACAACCACGATCTCGTCGTGTCCCTCGCGGACCAGTTTGTCTACTACGGCGTCGAAACTAGGTCCGTTAAGTTCCAAATAGGCCGCCTCGACACGAAGATCGGGACGCATGCATGCGACCACCTCCGTGAGGGCGTTGATTGTTTCGGCAGAGCGTGGGTCACGGCTGCCATGCGCCAGGGTAATGAGTGCTGGTGCGGTCATAGTGCTGTCCTCCCTTCCGAGGTGCTGTTTGGGGCCAGTTGGCCAATGAGTTTTAACCGAAAAGCGCGCATGCAACTGCGACACTCCCATTCCCCAGGTGTTGCTGAGTGGGGGCGTAGGTCTTCGTCACTGCAGTAGGGGCAGTGGAACGGGACGGCGCGTTCGCTCATCGCAAATCGCCTTCGTCTGCTCGATTCACCCAACTGGTGAACGACTCGTCGCCGTCACGCTGGTCGAGGAACGTGTTCGTCAACTTTTCGACGTAGACAGGCAAACCGGCTGCGGTGACTTTGTGGGCACGCAGCTTGCGGCCGAAACCGGCTTCGAATCCGAGCGAACCGCCGAGGTGAACCTGGAACCCTTCGACCTGTTCGCCTTCTTCGTTCAGAACGAGTTGGCCTTTCAAGCCGATGTCGCCGGTTTGGATGCGGGCGCAACTGTTGGGGCAGCCGTTCACGTTGATCGTGATGGGTGCATCGAGCGTGGGAAAGGCTTTGTCGAGGTGGTTCGTGAGTTCGACGGCGCGGTTCTTGGTGTCTACGATCGCGAGCTTGCAGAACTCGATGCCGGTGCAGGCCATCGTGTTGCGGCGCCACTGGTTGGGGCGCGCATACAGGCCGATCTCGGCGAGTGCTGCAATGAGCGACTCGATCTGATCTTCTTCAACATCCAGCACCAACAGCTTTTGCATCGGCGTGGTGCGGACGCGATTGCTGCCGTGAGCCTCAACGATGTCGGCGAGTTGCTTGAGGATCGTGCCGGAAATTCGACCATCGTCCGTCGACAGTCCGACGAACCATTTGCCGTCCTTTTGTTGGTGAACACCAACATGGTCGACGGGGTTCTCTGGTGCGCCCGGATCGTCTAGGTCGATCAGCGTGCGTTCGAGATATTCGGTTTCGAGCACTTCGCGGAACTTGTCTACGCCCCAGTCTTGGACGAGGAACTTCAAACGAGCGCGAGCGCGCAAGCGCCGGTAGCCGTAGTCGCGGAAGATGCTGGTGACTCCCACCCACACGTCGGCGAGTTCTTCGAGCGGAACCCACACGCCGAGTCGCTTAGCGAGGATCGGGTTGGTGGAAAGTCCACCACCGACCCACAGGTCGAAACCGGGGCCGTGTTCTGGGTGAACCGCGCCGATGAAGGCGACGTCGTTGATTTGTGGAACGACATCGTGTCCGGGGTGGCCACTGATTGCGGTCTTGTACTTGCGCGGCAGGTTCGAGAAGGACGGATCGCCGATGTAACGGTCGCGAATCTCGAACAGGGCATCGGTCGGATCGATGAGTTCGTCTTTGGAGATGCCGGCGACGGGTGAACCCAGCAAGACGCGCGGGCAATCGCCGCACGCTTCTTGGGTGGACAGCCCGACAGCTTCGAGGCGGTTCCAAATGTCTGGCACATCGACGATGTCGATCCAGTGGTACTGGATGTTCTGACGATCGGTGAGGTCCGCGGTGTCGCGACCGTACTCGATCGACAAGTCGCCGATCGTGCGCAATTGGGCGAGATCGAGTTGTCCGCCGTCGATCCGGACGCGCAGCATGAAGTAGCGGTCGTCCAGTTCTTCGGGCTCGAGGGTGGCGGTCTTACCGCCGTCGATGCCTTGGCGACGCTGAGTGTAGAGGCCCCACCAGCGCATACGGCCGCGCATATCGCCTGGATCGATCGAGTCGAATCCACGCTTGGAGTAGATGTTTTCGATGCGAGCGCGAACGTTGAGCGCGTCGTCATCCTTCTTCATCTGCTCATTGGCGTTGAGCGGTTCGCGATATCCCAAGGCCCACTGACCATCGCCCTTGCGGGCACGTCGTGGAGCGGCGGTGGAGGTAGTCATTGCTGTGTCCTAGCTGAGTTCGGTTTGGCGTAGCGCAGATCGCGCTGACTGACGGAGCGAACTAGCGACACATTTGTGAAGCGGCACGGCAAAGGTCAACGTGGAGTCGTTCCACGAGCCAGATGTGTTGTGCCGTTTGCATGTTCAATAGTGTGCTGAGCGAAGTGGTTCATTGGCAAGCAAAAATCTCAAGATGAGAGATGTCTGTCTATATTTTGAGATTGTGACTGTTTGGCGACTGAAATAGCAGTCAAAATTTCTTCACAGTGTGACGGGCGTCGCACGCTCGATAATGGCCCGAAAATCGATGTTGGCCGGCAAAGTGCCAAAAGTCCCATCCCAATCTCCACCCAAACGCGACGCGCAAAACGCGTCCGCAACGAGCGGATCGCTGTGCTTCACCAGTTGCACACCTTGGAGCACCGCGGCCATTCGCGAGGTGATCCGACGGGCTTTCGACTCGGCATTGCGCATATCGGCCAACTCGGTCAAAACACTCTCGGCAGCGGCGTCCAAACGGCGGTCTTCTCCGCGCACCGACCCCACCTCGTTGATCCAGGCAGCGAGCGACTCGGGACTGCGTTCGATGGCACGCAATACGTCGAGCGCGTTGACATTGCCGCTGCCCTCCCACACCGAGTTCACCGGTGACTCCCGGTATAGCAACGGCATGCCGGACTCTTCGATGTAGCCGTTGCCGCCCAAACATTCGAGCGCTTCGGCCGTCATCATCGGGGTGCGTTTGCACACCCAATACTTCTCCATTGCGAGTCCGATGCGGCGTAATGCCTGTTCATGCTCATCGTCTGGCCGATCGACGGTCGCAGCCAAACGCAAGCCAACCAAACTGGCCGCCTCGGCCTCGATCGCCAAGTCGGCCAACACGTTCTGCATCGCGGGTTTGTCCGCCAGCGTCGAGCCGAACGCCTCACGATGCCGGGAATGCCACAGCGCCTCGTTGAGGGCTTTGCGCATGATGGCTGCTGAACCGAGAATGCAATCGAGGCGAGTGGCCGACACCATGTCGATAATCGTGCGGATGCCACGGCCGTCTGCCCCCAGTCGATATCCAAGCGTGTCGTGAAATTCTAGTTCGCTCGAGGCGTTAGACCGGTTTCCAAGTTTGTCTTTCAAGCGCACGATCGTGAATGGATTACGAGAACCATCGGGCAGTACGCGCGGCACCACGAAACACGTACTACCAGCATCGGTGTTCGCCAACACCAGAAAAACATCGTTCATCGGCGCCGAGGTGAACCACTTGTGGCCGTTCAGCAGATAGCGGGTTCCATCGCCCGTATCGCGAGCGGACGTGGTGTTCGGGCGCAGATCCGAACCGCCTTGCTTCTCGGTCATGCCCATCCCAGCGAGCAGGCCCTGCTTTTCACTCGGAGCCCGCAAACCAAAGTCGTAACTCGTCGACCCGAGTCCAGGTGCCCACGTATCGAATAGCGCCGGATCGGACTTCAACGCTGCCACGGCCGCGTACGTCATCGTGATGGGACACATGTGTCCCTGCTCGACTTGACCCCACACGTAGAATCCGGCAGCCCGCCGCAGGTGTGCATGCGGATCGTCAGAGAACCAGGGCGTTCCGCCTAAACCAAAACCGATTCCGTGTTCCATCAGCCAATGCCACGAAGGATCGAACTCGACCTCGTCGATGCGATTGCCATAGCGATCCGTCGCACGAAAACGCGGCGGGTTTTCGTTGGCTCGATGCCAGTGGGTGCGGGCTTCGGCCGAGCCGGCGACTGTTCCCAGTTCGTCCAGAGAGTCGGTGATCACCGACGCATGTTCGCCAGCGAACGCCGCAAGAGCGCTTCTCAGCGACGCGTCGCTGGAAACGAGATTAAACCCATCGAATGGGGGAACTTGGTTTTCCGGAAAGTGGCCGTAGACGTCCATGGGCCAACTCTAGGCCGAAAACTTGGGTACGTCATGGGCGAAAAAACCGATAGGGTGCCAAGTAATCCACCTGGCACCATGCGATCGCGAACAGGAACTCGCCATGACAGAGAACCTCGGCTTTACCCCGCAGTGGCGAACCGACCCCGCCCGCGAAGGCACCTATCGCGACGCGCTGATGTTTTCGCCCGATGCGCGCAGCCATCCGAGTGATGCGTGGGTGTCGATGTTTCTCGACGAGTTTGGCATTGCGCCCGAAGACTTTGTGCCCAGTTTCCCCGACGGCGACGTGCTGATCGAAGGTGTTCCCGCGAGTGGTTTGGAGAGTGAACACCGGACTGCCAGCGAGGCGATCGTGGGCGCAGAGAACGTCTCAGACACAGCCCGGGATCGAGTCAAGTTCGGACACGGCAAATCCCTCGACGAAGACATCGCGCTACGCCTCGGGCAAACCCCGAAATTGCCCGATCTCGTGGTGCACCCGCGCGACAAACACGATGTGGCCGCGATCGTGGCCTACTGTCACGAACACCGGATTCCCATCATCCCTGTCGGTGCCGGATCGAGCGTCGTGATCGGTACCCGGGCAGATTTTGGTGGCGTGATTTTGGTGTTGCGCACCCACATGAACAAGCTTGTGTCCATCAACGAAGAAGATCAGACCGCGGTGGTCCAGCCCGGGATGATGGGCCCCGCCTACGAAGCGGCACTGAACTCGCGGTCACATCAACTCGGCGCCAAACGCCCGTGGACCGGCGGCCACTTTCCGCAATCCTTCGAGCTCGCCACGGTGGGTGGCTGGGTGACGGCACTCGGTTCGGGCCAAGCGTCCACGTACTACGGAGACGCCTACGATCTAGTGGTCGCGCAAGAGTATGTAACCCCGATCGGCACGCTCACAACTCGCGCCTATCCAGCCGTTGCCAATGGGCCGAAGGTCAACGACATCCTCAAAGGTAGCGAAGGCGCGTTGGGGATTCTCGTGGAAGTAACCCTAAAGATTTTCCCGCACCGGCCTCAGAAC
>JAAZCT010000252.1 GCA_012513165.1 Actinomycetales bacterium | reverse complement strand
GTTCGGCTCCGGCTCTCGACGACTTGCCCGACGACGTCGACGCCGTGGTGAGTTTGTGCCTCGTGGGTCGCCGTCAGGTCCCTCGCGGCGTCCAAAGCGTGACGTTTCGGTTGATTGATTCACCTGACCCGGCTGAGAATCCGAACCTCGACTTCGTGATCGCGGACGCGGCCCGCACGGTTCAGAGTCTGCGCGCCCAAGGAAAACGCGTGTTCTTACATTGCGTGCGTGCCGAAAGCCGCACGCCCACCGTGGCGATCGCCTACTCGCTACTCGATGGCATGTCGCTCGAACAAGCCCAAGCCGGCGTGCTCGCGGCACTGCCGAACGCTCACCCTAATCGGGCGTTCGTGGCCGCACTCGAACGCATCGCGGCCGGCCTCGAGACTGGAAGTTAGTCGCCAAGCTACGTGCGTGGCACCAGCGCGACCAACCCGCCGGTCGCGCCCGTATAGATTTCACCGTTCGGTCCGAGATATGTGGCCGCGTAGTGGTTGTTCACCATCGGCCCCGAGCCGGCTCGCTTGCGCCACATCACCTCGCCGGTGGTGGCGTCCAGCGCCGTGAAGTACCAGGCGTCGATTCCCCAGATCGAGTCTTCGCGCGTATAGCTGACGATGACTCCCGTGGTGCTGCCTTTCGACACCACTGACGGAACGCGAATCTCCGTGTTCTCCCACACTGTCTCGCAGTCGCTTCCGTCTTCGGCCACATCGATCCGCGTCATGCCCGGTTCGCTTGATCGGCCGTTGGTCGCGGAGAGCAAGTTGTAGCCGTAGTTGTTTTCCACGAAAAGCGATCCGCCCATCGCGATCAGCGAGTTATCGGTGGCGCTCTTGTTCGGCACGAACACCGGAACCCGGCACACTTCGCGCGTCCCTTGTGCCAACACGGGGTCGGTGTCGTAGACCAGCACGTTCACCCGCGGGTCCGCGTTGTCCGTGATCGCCACGAATCGTTCGTCTAGCAACAGCGTGGGGGTTGTTCCCGAGGCCCGGCTGGTTTGCCCGGGTTTGCGACGCGTGCCTTGATCGTACGTTTCACTCCAGGTCACTGATGGCTTCCCGTCCACCACCTCGGCAAACACCAATTCTTTCGAGGTCACGATATAAGCGCCTCCCCGTTTGCCCACAGCGAACGAGTTCTCAATATCTGCACCGGGGAAGCGCGTCCCAGCGACCTCTCCGGTCTCGGTGTTCAACACACCGACCGACCCCAGTTGGCCGACGATCCACCAGTAGCCGCTCGCGTCGGGGAGCGCCGAGTTGATGCCTTCGTCGTGGAGCAGCAGGCTCGATACATCGAATTCGTCGATCTGCGTGATCTCTGGTTTGCCTGCTGCGTTGCTCGTCGACCAGCGAGTGATGCGCCCATCTGAGGTCGGCAACACCACGCGTTGTTGCTCGTCGAGAACCGCATAGCCACCGCCCGCGAAGTTCGTTGCAAAATCGGTGCGGAACGGTCGATCAGCAACATGCTTGCGAGCCAGCACCTCAAGTGTCTGCGGATCGAGCACATGCAACACGACCTTCGTCGGGTTCACGCACACCGCGACGAGTCGTCCGGCCGAATCGACCATGATCGACGCACACACGCCGCCGAGGTGCCGGCGAACGACTTCGGCCTTGCGCGGGTCGAGAACGCCCCGATCGAAGTACGCGTCCGTCATCGCCCCGTCGTGGTGGATGTTGCTGTCTGGGTTCGGTGCGAGGAAAGCGTTTTGTGCCGGGAGGCTCGAATCGAAAGCTGCGGTCGGTTCGCTGGTGGTGAAGTCGAAGTTCTTCGCGAGGAGGCCCGAGACTGGGGCGCTCGGAATCGTGGAACCGACCGCACCCAAGCCGGCCAGAATCACGAACCCTGTGGCCAGCACCGCCGTAGCTCTGCGCCCGAGGTGACGCAGCTGTTTGTCTCGCGTTCGCTGTGGCCACATGCGCGCCACCAACACGAGCGCACCGAGGGCGGTGAGCCCGAGAGGAATGCCGTGCAGGATTTTTGCGGCGAACGTCGCGTCACGCAGTGCCGGAACTCCCGCGGCAGTGAGCCCGATCAGTGAGAACACGCCTGCCGTGATCAACGATCCGCGCGAACGCTGTTGCACTGCCATCGCCACCAGCAGCAACACCACCGGAACCAGCGAGGTCAGCAGCGGCACACTCGAGGTGATCGTGGCGGCCACATCAGCACGGGCGGCTTGGGCACCGACCGCTCGCGGCGCGGTCAAAAGATTGTCCAAGGTCGTGATCGGGGACGCGATCAATATTGCTTGGGCGACCAACAACACTTGCAAGCCGCGCGTCGCAGCAACCGGTGCACTCATGGACATGTCCTTCACTCGCGGGTTTCGCTCAGTGTGCCACGCACCTCGGGCGCGAGGTCGCACAATCACGGCACGATTCGAACGGTTCACAACCGCTATTCGCCAACATGGCCCAGAAATTGTGTGTGGCGCCTACCTAATAGGTAGGCGCCACCCACAATTGCGACGGTCTCGTGGGAATT